>JBKBXU010000123.1:0-12406 GCA_046313675.1 Cytophagaceae bacterium | reverse complement strand
GAATAGAAGTTGCTTCGACAGGGACGTATTGGGCTGAGGTAAGAAATGAATGTGAGGTGCTCAGAGATGAAATCAACGTAACGTTCAATACCGATCTGCCGTCGGTGGACCTTGGAGAAGATCTGCTTATTTGTGAAGATTTTTCCATGACCCTGGACGCCGGAGAAAACCCCGGATCTTCTTATCTGTGGTTGCCAGCCGGGCATACTTCCCGTACACTGACCGTCCATCGCCCTGACAGGTACATCGTACATGTGAGCAACGGCTGTGGAAGTGCTTCCGATACCCTTCTGATCAGGGGGCAACTCCTGGAGCCTTTTGGCCGGGATGTGCGGATGTGTGAACTTGATACCATCGAATTAAATGCCCAAAATCCCGGAGCTAGTTATCTCTGGTCAACGGGAGAAAGTAGCCAAACTATTAAAGTCATTGAAAGTGGTAAGTTTTATGTGCACGTGGAAAATGAGTGTGGCTACCTGAGAGATACCATGCTTGTTTCCATGGATACACTCCTGCCGCAAATTGATCTGGGGCCTGATATACGGGAATGTGCACCGGCAGAGTTTGTGCTGGATGCCGGTAATCCCGGAGCAGATTTTGTCTGGTCTACCGGTGAAACCAGCAGGCAGATTACGGTGAGTTCAACCGGAAACTATTCGGTGGAATGCATCAATGGGTGCGGAAGCAGCATTGGCAGTATTCAGGTAAAGGTTGACCAAATGGCACCTGAGCTGGATCTGGGCCCAGATGTGGATCTTTGCCTTCCTTTTGCCTATCCTATTGATGCCGGATTTCCGGATGCTGAATACCGCTGGTATCCGGGTGGGGCAACAAGCCAGAAAATAACGGCCAGAGCCGGAGGGACCTATTCCTGTGTGGCCTCAAATAGTTGTGGACTAGACTCTGCTGCTGTAATTATTGCCGCCTTTCGCCTGCCTCAGGTGTCTTTAGGAAGCAATAGGGCAGTTTGTAATGAGCTTGTGGTCTTAAATGCAGGGAATCCTGATTCCCGTTATATTTGGTATCCGGGAGGGGAGACGGAACAAACCATTGAAGTCAATGAATCCGGTGAATACCGCGTGAATGTATACAACGTCTGTGGAATAGTCAGCAATAGAATAAATGTGGTTATAGATACTGATCTGCCGGATGTGAATCTTGGATCCGATACAACGTTTTGTAACCCTATAGGGATGGAGCTAATCATCAATGATTATCCAATGGCCAATATTTCCTGGTCTACCGGGGAAGAGCAGGTAAGTACTGTTTTTGTTAGAGACACAGGTACCTATGAGGTGAGGGTTGTCAATGCCTGTGGAGAAAGTACCTCTCAAATTTATGTAGGTAAGAACATGATAGAGGCAAAAGCACATCCGGATACGACCATATGTTTTGGGGAAGAAATTAAGCTTTTTGCAGATAACGGACCTTATTCCTATACATGGGAACCTAATGACCTGGTTTCAAATCCTGATTCTTCGGAAACACTTGCCTTCCCTGAGGAGGATATGTACTTCTACCTTCGGGTAAATGATGGTGATTGTTACAATGTAGATTCTGTCTTTATTGGGGTTCACCCTCCTATAATATCAGATATCAGATCCAATGTTAAGGAAGGATATTCACCTTTATATGTCGAGTTTTCCGACAGGTTTGACAATGGCTATAGTTACACATGGTATTTTACCGATAGTGATAGTTCCATAGCAAAGCGGCCTATTTTCTCTTTTGAAGACGGAGCGTATGAAGTTAAAGCAAAAATTGTGGGAGACGGAGGTTGTTATGTGTGGGATACCATTAATATAAAAGCATTTTCATTGTTTATTCCCAATTTGATTACTCCTGATGGAGATGGGGTTAATGATTTCTGGGAGTTGACGGAAAACCATGAGCACATCTATGTGGAGATTTACAACCGCTGGGGAGAGTTGGTCTATAGCAAGCACGGCTATGTGAAAGAATGGGGAGGAGATGCGGTATTAGAAGGTGTCTATTATTACCTGGTCAGGGATGTTAGGTATAGAAAAGAATTTAAGGGATGGCTGCATGTCCTGAAGAACTATTCCAAGGATGATTGGAAAAAAGCGGACTGGTAAGTGAAATGGAGATTAAACTCCAATTTTTTAATCTCACCCATTCCGACGAACCCCTTGCTTTTTTAGTCAAATGTTTTCGACGAAGGCTTTGATGGTTTATGGTTTGCCGGTTATATTTAAAGCAGGTAGAGGTGGAAGGGTATATGCGAAACTCGTTTCGCATATATAAACGTTATGCCCTATGCAGAAAAAGCTGTACCTTTATCAAAATAACATCTGAAAGCCAAGTCTTTATATAATTTCGGGATGCAATGGAGCAGGAAAAACAACTGCTTCCTATAACATACTTCCTGAAATACTTAATTGTAAGGAATTTGTAAATGCGGACGAAATAGCCAAAGGACTTTCCCCTTTCCAGCCGGAAAAAGTTTCTTTAGAGGCCGGAAGGATAATGTTGGAAAGGATTGAAGATTTATTGAGAATTAAAGCTGATTTTGCTTTCGTGACAACTTTATCTACCAGAAGTTAAGCTAACACTTTAAAACGGGCAAAAGAAAATGGATACGAGGTTACTTTGTTGTACTTTTGGCAGAACTCTCAGGAACTTGCAATAGAAAGAGTAAAGGAGAGGGTGAAAGAGGGAGGACATAATATTCCTGAGCAAGTAATTAGGAGAAGGTATAACAAAGGGATTAAAAATTTAATTAAATTGTTTATTCCTGTAGTGGATAATTGGATGATTATAGATAATTCAGAGAACCCATTTTTAACAGCTGCGGAAGGACAACAAGGGGATAATAAGATAATTCATGATAAGAATATTTGGAACAAAATAATTGAAATTTCAAATGAACAATAAAGAATTGAGAGAAAAAATAATTTCAGGATTGGAGCTTAGCTTTAAAAGATTGGTAAGCTCAAAAAGCAAAGAGGATAAAGAATTGGTTTTCTCTAAGGATGGCAAAATTGTGAAAATAAAAGCCAGAGACCTAGAAAAATGAAATGCATAAGGGCATAACAATGGTAACCTTTGCACAATTCTCTAAAAACAGAAAAAACAAGGTTTTAAATAAGCCTCTCTAAGCCATCGCAAAAAATGCCATGGCTTTTTTGTTTCTAAAATCTGGTTAATTACCTTTAAATCCGCTACTGCTCTTATACTTAATGTTCTCGGCAAGAGTAAAGACGACAGCAACAACATAAAACAATGCAAGACATACTATTTGACTTTGTATCAAAATACGTTTCTCTGACAGAAGAGGAGAAGAACGCATTACTTTCATTAGACTTGTTTCATTCGGTAAAGAAAGGAACAGTTTTACTCAAAGAAGGACAGAAATCACAAGAGAGTTATTTTGTTTTAAAGGGCTGTATTCGGGTTTATTACATTATAGACGGAGAAGAAAAAACAACAGCTTTCTACACAGAAATGGAAGGCTTGACACCCCATTGCGTAATAAACAAAGCTCCATCTGATTATTTCATAGGTTGTGTTGAAGACAGTATTCTTTTGGTTTCAAATACTGATATGTCAGAAGAAATAAACAGTAAATTTCCAAAATTTGATATTATGTGCAGGATGTTTTCGGAAGAATTGTTAGCTAAAAAGCAAATAGACTTTGACGAATTTAAGACTTCTTCGCCTGAACAACGATACTTAAATTTAATACAGAAAAGACCCGACCTTATTCAACGAGTTCCGCAACACCAATTAGCAAGTTATTTAGGTATAAAGCCCCAATCATTAAGCAGGTTAAGAGCAAGGATTGTAGAGAAAAATAAAGGATAGGGTTCATTTCTTAACTTTAGTGAACGAATTTAAAGAACACGCTAATCTACTTTTGTAGTATCGTTTAACATCAATTAAAAAGATATGCAAAAGAAAATTTTATGGATTGGACTTGTCTTAGTGTTGGCAAGCAATCTACAGGTGAATGCACAATATGCCAAACAAGACAGCACTTACAAAAGGTGCTTTGTTGGGAGTACTTTGTTTTTATTAGGTAATTTAGATCGCATGAACCCACCTGGTTTTTTTCAAATAAATTTAGGTTATCGCATTACAGGAAAGGATGTAATTTCCCTTGAACTAAAAACCTGGAAATATGCATGGCCACTTGGTATTAATCCTTTTTTTAATAATGTATACGGAGCACCTGAAGAGGAATTTCCTGGTTATATAAGAGATTATGGTTTTGCTATTGCTTATCAAAGATATTTTTGGAAGGGCCTTTACGCAGCAGTACACGTAATGCCTGCCTGGCAAACATATGTGAATAAAAACGGTAATAAGGTGGGTAATGGTTTCATGATATTCAACACATATCGAGTTGGCTACCACATTAAACTCTTTAAGGATAGGTTTTTTATAGAACCATCACTTGGTATTGCTGGCCGTCCTTATCACACTGAAATGCCTGATGGGTTCAAACAAAAAGATGACAAGTGGCCAAAATGGACGCCAGAGCCAGGCTTGCATTTCGGATTTAATTTTTAGTTTATGAGTACACAAAAGAAATTGGCGGACATCAAAGTTAATGTGAAAGTAAAGCTCGCTTCACTTTGGGCGAGTTTTATGTTTCTCTATATCTATGTTGATTACTTTGCCTTATATATGCCGAGCAAAATTGACGATATTACGAAAGGCAAGGTGTTTGTATTTGATATTACGCAAATATTTATTTTTATAGCACTTGCCTTAGCCACAATTCCGATACTGATGATTTTTCTTTCTGTTGTCCTACCAGCTAGGATAAATCGATTAATAAATATAATAGTGGCAATAATTCTTATCCCTTATATGTTATTCAATTTGGCAGGAGAGGCTTGGATGCATATGGTGTTTGGTGCTGTAGTAGAAGTAGTCCTTCTTTGTTTAATTATCCGTTATGCACAGAAATGGCCTAAAGTTGAAACATTAAATATATAACAAATACTATAGTAAGGACAGTAAGAATACCAGCCACTATAATCCAGGTTAAAAAAAATCTCTTGTGCGGATATTTTGACCTCAGTTTTTAAAAGTCAATCTTGAGAATTGGTGTAATCTTTATTTTTTTAAGGAGATCTCTTTTGTTACGTCCGTGTAATTTTAGATAAACTGTTTTACCCCCTACTGTTTCATACTAAAAATGTAGCGGTCGTTTTCAGTGCCTTCCGAATCTATTACCTGTACAATCTTTATTACAGAATAAAGCTCCTCATTCCCTCTGGACGTTTTGATAAGTATTACCAAATTATCCCGGATGTTGCTTACCTTGTCCAGCTTACTTCCGGCATTAAAGGCATTGATCACAGAGCTTCGGGTAGCATTTACATAATCAAACCCTTCAAACAAGACAAATTTTCCTCCCGAAGGGGATATCCAGCTTTTAGAAAGCTGCTCTTCCCCGGCTACAATTGTTTCATCCTGAAGATCCTTTATGCTGCTGTCTGATATACTCGCATGCAATGCCAGGCGGTTATGGATATCATAGGCATCGGGTTTTCCGGATTGCGCAGAGAAAAGTTCATTGCCGGTATATTCTTTCAAAGGTTTTTCCGCTACACCCTTTACTTGCAAAGTCCTGCTTGCAACCGCTTCATTGCCTGCTTCATCATAAACCCTGAAAACCATGGTCAGTTGGTAATCATCCGGTGAGGAGGGAAGCCTGAATTCATACGTATAATTGAAGTTTCTTACCGGTATGAGTATGGAGTCCAGTTCCGTTTTTGTAAAGGAATTGCCCTCCTTAGAGGTGATAATAAGCCTGTTTATAGGGCTTCCGGAAGAAGCTTTAAGGTGAAACTGTTTGACTTCGTCCGCTTTACCTTGTAAGACCAGGTGTTCCGGTGTAATTCTTAATATAAAAGGCTCTTCCTCTTCTTTTTTACAGGAACAAAATACCAGTATGGGTAAAAGGAAAATGAAAAAGAGCTTTTTATACATTTTTTAACCAATTCAGATCTGCTTGATCAAACGTTAACCGTGATTGTTAATTATCTTCTTCTTTCTCCTCCACTTCTTCGGTGGCAATATGGGTCTTTATTCTGAAGGCTTTGGCCCGCAGTTTTACAGTTTCTTTTCGTCCCAGAAACATTCGGTCAATGGTCGTATGTACAGTAAGCGGAAGTACAAAATCTGCATCCGGTACAGTTTGAAGTGCATCGTACAATGCATTTCGGAAACCTCTATTCTGAAAGTTTAAGTTTAAAATTCCGGTTGAGCCGATGGCGATATTTGCATGATGTAACCTTCTGCCTCCCACGGGTATAATTCCAAGTAAATAGCTTTGCCTGGTTGTTCCGGAAATTTCTCCTATATATTCCAGGTCATCCATCGTCAGGTTTATCTGCGTAAAAATGGGTGAACCGGGAACCCTAACCCTCGATGATTGGCAAGAGGAGAATGTCGCAGCAGTTAATAAAAATAAGGAAAAAAGTATTATATGGGTTTTCATTATTATCGGAAGTATAGGTTCAAAAGAATCCTTATGTTATTATTTGTGTCAATGGAAGAGAATCTTCTGCTTAGCGTGCTGTATGAATTAGAGTCCGGATTCTCAAAGGCATCTCTTTCCTGTTGATAATATTCCTGTACTCTTGTTCCCAGGGCATCGCGTATTTCTTCTGTCACACGGGTTCTGCCTCCAAAATTCCATAAAGCTGTCCATCCATATTCAAAACCTATGGAAAGTGGCAGGTCAAGGATGAAAAAGTTAACCCCGACAACACCGCCGAAACCTACCGTTCTTACGGGAGTAGAACGTCTGGAGCGGTTATAAAAGCCTCCCGCATAATCATAATCCTGTCTTTCAAAATCTCTTCCCAAGCCCATATAAATATCACCACCTGCATACACATCAAAAATGTTGGAATAAGCAAAATGTCTTTCAATACCTGGTACAAAAATATACCTGCTTGTGCTCCTTTGAAGGTGGTTTGCCAATAAAGATCCTCCGGTAATAAGGGTATCAATATCTCCGGCAGTCATTCTTGAATCTCTGGCAATTCTGAATCCTGAACGGATAGCCAGGTTGTCGGTAAGGAAATACCTTCCTGTCAGTAAATCTCCTCTTGTGAATAAATTAAGTGGGTTTACCCATTCATTCCCAAAATCTACACCGAACGTCAATGCTTTTGTACCCTTTGTTGGTCGGGATCCGATCTGATAAGCTGTTGAATCGTTTAACCTACTGCTCATCTGGGCTTGAGCAAAAAAAGTGATGCCTGTAACAAACAAGGCAAGCAGAACAAAATGTTTCATTTTAAAAGTTAAAAATTTAAGTTGTGCAAATGTAGGTTGGAAAATTTTAAATCTGAAAAGAAATGAACAGATATTTTACTTAGAAAATAGCCTGTGTGGGATAGACGACTTTTTTCATGCAAATGTCTTTTTAACAGCGATGTTATTTTGGTTTTTAATTGTTCATTTCTGGTAAACTAAGCCTTAACTGCCCTGGTCATTTCCTTTTTCCCGGGAGGCCCTGGAAGGCTCTCAACAATAAAGCCCAATTCTTTAAGGTCTCGTCGAAATTGGCCGCTGGCACAATAGGTAACTAATACAGCTCTGCGATTCATCAGGCCTTTTATTTTAGTTAGATTTTGAAGAGACCACATCTCCGGTTGTTTGCCGGGGGCAAAAGCATCAAAGAATATAAGATCTGCCTCAATAGGTATATTCAGGTCCTCTAATTTTGCTTTGTACTTGATAAAGCTGAACTGCCCGGATATTTCTGATTGTTCATCCCAGGCTGTTTCATGAAGGTTAAAAAAAGTTTTTGTTAGTCCCTCATCAAGCAGTTCAGGATAATTTAATTGTTTTACCAGCTCAATGTCCAGCGGAAAGGGTTCTAACGTGTGGTAGAAAATTTTCTTTCCGGACATTTCAGCAGCCCTAAAAGACAGGATAGCATTCAGTCCGGTGCCAAATCCAACTTCAAGTATGGTAATTGGGTCTGAATCTGCTAAAAAATCAAGGCCATGCTTTATAAAAACATGTTCGGATTCCTGTAATGCGCCATGGGAAGAATGATAGGTTTCATTCATTTCAGGAATAAACAATGTGTGGGAGCCATCACCGGAGGTGATTATTTTTCGCTCAAGATTTTTCATTTATCGGAAGTGTAAAATAAAAACTTGTTCCTTCTCCGGGTGTAGATTCAATCCATATTTTGCCATTATAGGATTCTATAATTCTTTTTACAATGGCCAAGCCTACCCCGGTGCTATCTGCAGTTTTCTCCTGGGAACCGGTATTGAATATTTCAAAGACGGTATTGTGGTATTTTGACGGTATCCCCGGCCCATTGTCTGCGACCGTAAATGTATGATATTTTTCTTCTGCGAAATACTTTATGTGTATTATCCCTTCGGGTTTGTCCATGTATTTTACAGCATTGCTGATCAGGTTTTGTATTACCTGCATAATGCATGTTTTGTTTATCAGTAGGATTGGGAGTTTGTCCGTGATAAATTTGATGTTTTTATTTTCATTGAGGTTTTGGATGACGTTTTCTGTTATTTTGGTTAAGTCTGTCAATTCATCATCACCTGCACAATTTCCTATCCTTGAATATTGTAAAATTCCATCAATCAGTTGTTGCATATGGTCGGATTTTAATTTAAGCATCTCCAGCATCATTTTTCCTTCTTCATCCAGATGTTCTTTTTTGTCACTAAGGAACAAATCGGATAATGCTGTGATGGAGTGTAGGGGAGCTTTAAGGTCATGGGAGACAATATAGGCAAAGCGATTAAGTGAGTCATTTGATTCGTTTAGTGCTTTGATTTTTTGTTCGAGGTCATCCTTTGCTAAGGTGATTTTATCCGTCATGAGATTGAAGGCATTGGCCAGGATTCCCAGTTCGTTTTTACGGTTAATGGTTACCCTTTTGGAAAGGTCTCCCTGGCTGATGCTCACGGCTGTATTTATTAGGTTGGTGATTGGCCTTACCAGATAGTTGGCAAAAATAAAAGAAGTGATAACCAGAATGACTATGGCTGCTAAAGCAAGCCACATGCTCATTTGTTGAATAATGGCCAGGTTTGCGAGTCCTTCACGTCGATCCTGTTTAATTACAATTCCCCAATTTATTTTTGGTATGATCCTGGTTATTGCCAGCACTCGTTCACCTCTATAGTCATAGACATCATCAAAAAAACCTTCCTGGCCTGAAATGGCTTTTTCAGAAGCTTCGTCGGCCTTTAGGTTGATTTTTTTATATTGCCCATGCTTGTGAAACCTCAATGGCATCAGGTAGATGGGTGTACCTTTTATATTTTTTGTTATAATAATAGTTTCTCCTGTTTCACCCAAACCAAAATAGTCGATCGCTATTTCTTTCAGTTCTCTGGCAAAATATTCTACTGTAATATAACCAACATCAGAACCGGCATGGGAAACGTTGGTTGAGAGTTTTAAAATCGGATCTCCGTTTAAGATATAGAAGCCGGAATAAGGGTTAGGCTTATTTTTTTGTAGTTGATGTTTTTTTTTGCCGATGAAGGAGGAATCCGTCGATGCAATGATAGTTTTTTCCAGATTAGCGACATGTATTCGTTTTACATTGGAAATGGTTCGGGCGTATTCTTCAATGGCATTGCTTAAAGGATGAAGAAAAGTCTGTTCGTCACTTCTGTGGTAGAAGTGAAGGTTCTCTTCTATTACCGAAAGGCTTTTTAAAAGAGTGAGTTCTTCCAGGCGCTTGTCCAGGAAGGACTCAATATTTTTTTGCTTATGTTCCGCTATGGATTCAAGATGGGTTCTTACCTGATGAGTTATGGATCTTTTTACATAAAAATAATAGATCAGGCTGCAAGCAAGGACAAAAACCAGGCTTTTCAGGCTAAGTATTCCCGCAATCTCATTTTTTAACTTCATAGCTGTTTAGTTGTTCATGGCTGAGGCACATGAAGCTACTATTCAGCAGGGATTCTTTGTTATAGCTAAAAGGTTTTCCCTCGTGATTTAACATTGTCCCCCCACTGCTTTCAAGAATAGCCTGCCCTGCGGCGGTATCCCATTCCATAGTAGGCCCGTGCCGATAATATATATCTGCTAATCCTTCGGCAAGGAGGCAGAACTTCAATGAACTTCCTATAGAAACCTTATCTTGTACATCAAAATTTTCAAGTACTTTGGTTTCTTCCTCAGAAGCATGAGAACGACTACCGACAGCTATTAAACCGTTTGATTTTCTGTTTGTTTGTAATTTTTTCTTTTCACCTGAAACTTCTTTAAACGCGCCGATCGTAGCACCTCCATAGTACATTTCGTCCGAAACCGGAGTGAAAATAACACCTAATACCGGTTTGCCGTTTTCAATAAGGGCAATGTTGACAGTGAATTCTCCATTTCGTTTAATGAATTCTTTGGTACCATCCAAGGGGTCTACACACCAAAAGAGGTTCCAGTTTTTTCGTTCATTGTAGGGGGTTTCTTTTCCTTCTTCTGATAAAATGGGGATATCGGGATAATGGCGTTTTAATTGTTCTTCTATAACAGCATTGGACTCTTTATCTGCCAGTGTAAGAGGCGAGTCATCGCCTTTAAAATCTACTACTGAAAAAAGATCTTCATTGACATAGATATTCAGAATAGCTTTTCCTGCATCCTTTGCAATTTGTTTGATTATTTCAATATCAATATTTTCCAAATTTCTCATAACAATATAAAATAGTTAATAGTTAAAAAATCAAAATTAGATATTTTTGTTTATTATTTAATTTTTGCAACA
Source organism: Cytophagaceae bacterium (assembly GCA_046313675.1). Taxonomy (GTDB): domain Bacteria; phylum Bacteroidota; class Bacteroidia; order Cytophagales; family Cytophagaceae; genus JBKBXU01. The sequence continues at coordinate 1,653 of JBKBXU010000123.1, read as the reverse complement.
AAAAATGCTAATTTTGCACACTTTATTAGAATAAGATATTGAGCAACATTCATCCTATATTCGATACAGTCCTGAGCAGGGAGCAAAAAGAAGAATTGCTAAAGCAGAGATCCCTTGTGATATGGATGGTAGGTCTTTCCGGTTCAGGCAAAAGTACACTGGCGCGAGCCCTGGAGCAGGATCTGCATGACAAAGGCTTCCTGACAAAACTTCTTGATGGGGATAATCTCAGAACAGGTATTAACAACAACCTTGGATTTTCTGAAGAAGATCGTACAGAGAATATACGAAGGGCGGCAGAAGTCTCTAAACTTTTTATGAACTGCGGGGTAATTACTATATGTTCCCTTATCAGTCCAACGGAAGAAATCCGCAGGATGTCAAGGGATATAATAGGCGAAAAACATTACTTTGAGGTTTATATAAATGCTCCTTTGGAAGTTTGCGAGCAAAGAGATGTCAAAGGCCTCTATCAGAAGGCAAGAAATGGAGAGATAAAGAATTTTACAGGTATTGATTCGCCTTTTGAAGCACCCGTAAAACCATCTCTTGAAATAAAAACAGATCAATGTTCACTAGACGACTGTCGAAGAACGTTATTTGAAGAAGTACTTAAAAAAATTGAATTTAAAGCTTAAATTTATACTGCTGTGAATTATAATTTGACGCATCTTAAGCAACTGGAATCCGAGGCTATCTTTATTATGCGGGAGGTTGCTGCCCAATTTGAAAAACCGGTTTTATTGTTTTCAGGAGGGAAAGACTCCATTGTAATGGTAAAACTTGCCCAGAAAGCCTTTTGGCCCGGCAAAATCCCTTTCCCTTTGATGCATATCGACACTGGCCATAATTTTCCTGAGACTATTGAGTTCAGGGACAGAATGGTCAATGAAGTTGGTGCAAGACTCATTGTGCGCAATGTTCAGGACTCTATTGATCAGGGAAGGGCGGTTGAGGAAAAAGGCCCAAACCCAAGCCGGAATGGGCTTCAGACAATTACCCTGTTGGATGGTATTGAAGAATTTAAATTTGATGCAGCCTTTGGTGGAGCAAGAAGAGACGAGGAAAAAGCCCGTGCAAAAGAAAGGTTCTTTTCTCACAGAGATGAATTCGGACAGTGGGATCCAAAAAATCAACGCCCGGAATTATGGAACCTCTTCAATGGTAAAAAACATGTTGGAGAGCATTTCAGGGTTTTCCCTTTGAGTAACTGGACAGAAATGGATATCTGGCAATACATTTCCCTGGAGAACATTGATATCCCAAATATATACTTCACACATAAGCGTGAAATTGTAAATCGTGGTGGTACGCTGCTGGCAAAATGTGAGCATATTACCCTTTTAAAAGGCGAGTTTTATGAGGAGCGTGTGGTAAGGTTCAGGACTGTAGGTGATATGACCTGTACCGGTGCGGTTGAATCTACAGCAAACTCAATTGAAGACATTATTGCTGAAGTTGCCTCTGCAAGACAAACCGAACGGGGTACAAGAGCTGATGACAGGCGTTCTGAAGCGGCTATGGAAGACAGAAAAAAACAAGGTTATTTCTAACCACAAAAAATTAAATTTCCAATGACAGAGATTATATCAAATATACCGGCAGACCCAGCCGAAACTTATGTAAATATGGATCTTCTTAGATTTACAACCG
>JBKBXU010000122.1:0-12563 GCA_046313675.1 Cytophagaceae bacterium | reverse complement strand
CAGCTCCTGCCGTTGAGCAAGAGCTGTTAAACATTGTATCCGGTACCACCTTAGTTCTGATAAAGTAAGGTTGATATCTGTTGATATTAAAATCAAAAGCAGGCAAGTACAGGCCTTTGATTTTAGAGCGGCTATCTGCTTATGATTAATTTTTCATTTATCCTTATTTCTGCCGATGAAATGGACAATACATAAAATCCGGGAGTAAGGTGCTGAACATTTATAGTTCTTTCAGTTCCCCCATTTGCCAATTCTCTATAAACAACAACACCTTCGGAATTTGTTAATGAGATTGTATTTTCACCATTCCCGATCATTGGAACAGAAAAATGTATTTCATCCGATGAAGGATTAGGATATATACCTAAATTGAGCGGACTTCCTGAACTAATACTTGTTGCGACAAGGTAATTATAAGGATCTGAGGTAGCCGAACATCCGTTAATCCTGGTAACGGTAACCGTATAAGCACCCGGGCCTTCATTATTAAGGTTTAGAGAAGGAAATACAGCATTTGCAATAGGGCTTCCGTTTCTATTCCATTGATTATTAACCATCGCACTGGATTCAATGACATTACTCATAAATTGGTGTTCAGTAATAACAGGTTTTTCCGGAGACTCATTAACCGTAATGAAACGACTGCCTTCTTTGCTACAAGAGCCTTTTGAAACCACCACAGTGTAAGCTCCTTGCCCATTGACTGGTACTTCTGAAATAACAGGATTTTGCTGGTTTGAGGTAAATCCTGCAGGCCCTGACCAAGCATAAGAAGCATCCACTATCAAACCTGTACTTAGATTAAGCGCTTGTCCTGAGCATACCGGGCTGTTACCAGCCACATCAACATTTCCAATAATGGTTATATCCGGCTCCACGCTGGAAGTTAAAGAATAACAACCATCGACAAGTGCTCTTACATGATAAGAACCTAAATGAGCAGCTTCTACAGAACTTATAACGGGATTCTGCTGGATCGATGTGTAACCATTTGGTCCTGACCAATGATAACTTGCATTACCAACATTGGTGGCAGTTAAAGTCATTGAATTGCCTTCACATACAGGACCGGAATGGCCTGCTTGCGGAGAGTCCGGAATTTCATTGACCGTAACATAAAGTATATCTTCGCCATCACATCCGTCAACAGTTACTATAAGACGATACTCTCCTTCTTTTTCAGATGTTGAATTTTCGACCACAATTGATCTTTGATCAGAAAAGAAATTGTCAGGGCCAGTCCAGCTATAATTAGCATCAGGAATATCATTGGCAGAAAGTTCTATAGTATTTCCATGACATATCTGATCACTTCCGGAAATGCCAGCATCAACATTGTTAATTATTACCAAAACTTCTACAGCATCTGAAGGACATCCACCAACTATAAGGCTGGCATAATATGAACCACCCCTATCTGAAGTAATTTCCTCTAATTCAGGCATCCGATCATTTGACGAAAAACCTTCAGGGCCTTCCCATAAGTATACAGCCTGAGGAATTTCGTTCATTTGCAATTGAAGGTCTCCACCAATACATACAGGACTATTGGATGATGCTTGTGGAGTAGCTGGTTTAGCGTTTACAGCAACCGAAACCGAAGCTTCCTCACTGGCACAATTGCCTGAATAAACTACCAAACGATACGTACCACCTGCCTCTAAACCAATTTCATTTAGTACAGGACTTTGAACGCCTGATGTAAATTCATCCGGGCCCGTCCAGGAGTAGGAGTCTGCTTCCAAATTGGTATGTAGATCCAAATTACCACCTTCACATATGATATTATTTACTATAATGTCTGGTAAAGCAGGACTGGTGTTCACAGTAACAAACGTTGAGGCTGATCTGGTGCATGTATTTTCAAAAGTAACATCTACTACATATTCCCCGGTTTGGGCAGAAGCTGCATCAGGAATAAGCAGAGAAGCACCACTTTCGGAAAAACCCTCTGGCCCCGACCAGGAATAGGTAGCATTATTAATTTCCGTAACACTTAGCTCTATATCATCACCATCACAATATTCGCCCGTATTTGAGGCACTGACATTTGGAACGGAATTAACCACCACTTCCACTTCCCCGGGTTCAGATTCACATCCGTTAACAGAAACAGTAAGGGAATATGATCCTCCATGATTTATGGCCATTGAAGAACGTAAAGGGTTTCTATCCTGAGAATTAAAACCTCCGACCCCTGTCCAGTTATAGGTAGCCCCTACTACTTCATCTGTACTTAGTTCAAGAGTGCTTTGTTCACAGACCGGTGAATTGCTTCCTACTACGGGCATCTCAGGTATTTCATTTACCAAAACCTGAACAACTTTTTCAAGGGTACAATTGCCTTTTGTAAGGGTTAGGGTATAATCTCCGGATGCCAGAGTTGTTGCATCGGAAATGCTAAAGGTGGTTTGACTGGATGTAAAATCATTAGGCCCTGACCAGGAATATGAAACATCTGCCAAAGTCTCTGCAGACACTTCAACAGTAGCCCCTTCACATAGCGGAGAATTATTATCTACGCTTACATCTTCCAGTTCTGAATTTAACCGGACAGGCATAGTATATTCATTTATGCATCCATTCTTTTCGATGGTTAGTGTGTAAATTCCTGCATTAGCTGAAGTAGAATTATCAATCTGAGGATTGCGAAGATCAGAAGTAAATCCATCCGGACCAGACCAGGAATAACTTGCATCATCAATATTTACAGATGATAGCTCAATCGTTTCGCCTGAGCATATACCGGGGTTATAAAATGCCAGTCCTTTATGAAACAACGTTTTCACCTCCAAATCATTTAACCCTCTTTTAAAAAAGTGCAACTCATCTATGCCCCCTCTGTAATGCACTTCACTCGTACCGGAAGATAATCTTCCAATCAAGAAATCCTGATTGATCCCGGCAATTCCACCACCAGAATTGACATCATTTTTTAGCTCACCATTATAATAAATACGAAGTCGCCCATCACTTAGAACGCAAGTCACATGTACCCACTCATTCAAAGGAATGCCTGGTGCATCGACAGATCCTGAGGCATTAACCCTCCACCTGATTCCTTTACTATCAGGATTAATACCGATATAAACACCACCATGGGTATTGTTATAGTTATTGGCAATTGGAATCCAGTGATTTGAACTTAAAGTAGGTTTAAGCCACATGGATATAGTCAATTGATTTGCAGGGCCATGATTGTGTATAATTTCATTTGGTCTGCCCCAGTTTAAATGGCCTCCTGTCAGATTGATGGCACTATTTTCATTACTGTCCGGATCTTCTATATACCCATATGATCCTGAAACACCCATATTACGATTATATACTGAGTTATCCTGAATATTGCCATTAAAGCGGAAATGGCCAAAAAGGTTACTACTCAAATCTACCCCGTGCTCTATAAGGTCGATAGAAAGGTTTTCAGAATTACCACCCAAAGAAAGCATTGGAGCATTAGAAGACATAATAAGAATTTTATAAGCCGTTCCTGATGCAACATCAGATGGCAAAGTTGTGTTAATCACCCCGGAAGTACTTCCCTGTATAGTTCCGATAACCCTGCGTTCTCTGACATTACCATTTTTATCGGATAAGTATGCCGTAAAAATATTATCGTTTTCAAATGCATCTCCGATTACAGTAAAAGGAATATCAATTTCAGCTCCTTTACAAATACTGGCGGCAGAAATTGTTCCAACAGAAATACTTCTTTGAGCTCCAAGGGTGCTTATTTCATCTAAATTCAGGGCTCGGTTATATATATATACCTCATCTAAATCCCCGGTAAAACGCCAATTTTCCGTTCCTCCGTATGAACCTACATTTAGCGCATGATTGGTATTTCTTGTACCTCCTATACGGTTATGGGAACCAATGGATACTCCATCAATAAATATCTCAAGTTTTGTATTATCAAATGTAGCTACTGCATGATGCCACTGATTGTCGTTATATGCAAAAGGAAAATCCATATTGAAACGGTGGTTGGTGCCATCCACATGAGCTAACCTCATGCTTCCATTACTTAACATACCAAAGTACCATTCACCATCATTGGCACTTACGTGTTTGGAAACCAACATCATATCTTTTAATGTGGATGTCTTAAACCAAACGGATAAGGTAAAGTTGGCCATCCCTCTGAAAGAGGCATGATTGGAAATTAAATAATTCTGATTAGTTCCATTCATTGACCTGGCCATAGCAGCGTTTCCCATATGGTCTGCTACAGGTGAGGGATTGTTCTCTGCATGGACATTAAAGTTAGAAGGGCCAAAATCATTATTATTTCCGTTAAAAGGGAGATAAACCACCAAACCCTGGTCTAAATTAACATTTCCCATAAGATTAGGGACAAAAGCAAAAGAAAATAAAAAGGCTAAAAGGTAAGAGTAAAAATTATTTTTCATAAAACTTAAACTTAGGTTGTTTGAAAATTTTTGTTTCCAAAGCGATTTTTATGCCAAAAAAACAAAATAGCCATTAATTTATTGATTATCAATTAATAACAACTAAAAGAAAATCACTCTAATAGCAAGTATTTAATAGAAATAATCTGAGGATAAAACTTTAGTCAGAATTTAATGAACAAATACCTTCTACGAAAATCTTAAACAAATAGTTACCAAAAAATTATAAAGTAAAATTTTGACATAAGAGGAAACCTGAAGGCGGATAAAAAACATGAAGCATACTTTTACAAGGTATTATAATAACTCCAGCTTTTTAAAATAACTATGGCTATCACACCAACAATGACCAAGTACAAGGAAAACCAAATAAGCTTACCTTTTTTGACCAGATTGATCATCCATACACAAGAAGCCCATCCGGAGAAAAAAGCAGCGAGAAAACCCGTAATCATTGCTGCACCGGATATATTTCCGGCAATGGCAGGATTATTAAGATACTCAATAAATTTTAACAATGAAGCTCCAATGAGGGGCATCAGAATCATCAGAAACGAAAATCGGGTAGCCTTGTACTTGTCTACTCCTACGAGCAAAGCCGTGGCAATGGTAGAACCTGATCGTGAAATCCCGGGGAGGATTGCCAGTGCCTGGGACAATCCTATAACCATGGCTTTTCCGTATGTCACCTCCCCTCCTTTTCCTTTGTTAAAATGTGTCATAGCCAACAGCAAAGCGGTAATCAGAAACATAGAACCGATAAACACTACCCTTCCGGCAAAAAGCTCATTTATATAATCTTCCAGAAAGAAGCCGGCAAAAGCGAGCGGAATGGCTGAAACCAAAAGCTTAATAACATATACTTTACTTTCATTCCAACACCGGTTAAAAAAATCTTTGAACAGGCCTATAATATCCTTTCTGAAAACGACCAAGGTGCTTAGGGTTGTGGCAGCATGTACAATCAGTTGAAAAATAAGGTTATCGGAAGGATCCAGATTTAACAAAAATGCCCCTATCTCAATATGGCCACTGCTGCTAATTGGTAAAAATTCGGTTAATCCCTGTAAAATTCCTAAAATAAAAGCTTCTAATACATCCATTCAAAAGATAAATAAAATTCCGGTCTACTTATAAATCTCAGAAAAGACCGGAATTGTTTATAATAACATTTGAAATGGGTAATTTTTGTTATTCATCCTTACTAATTCCGATAGACAACCAAAATCTTAAAATTATTTTTATCCGATAAAAATTAAATAAAATGAGCATATATCCTTCAAACAGAAAAATAAAAGAAGGTAAAATGAAAATTCACCAATTACTTCCCTTACCTTCGGATTATAAGAAACAAAATATATGGATTACAGCATAATCATTTTCTGGGTGGTAGGAATAGTAATAGCATTTTTTATATTGCTTTACTTTATCCCTCTCGACTTATGGATAATGGCTCAATTTTCCGGGGTCAGGGTCAATCTGGTAAACCTTATCTTCATGCGTATCCGTAAGGTACCTCCCGGAATTATTGTAAAGTCCCTTATTTTAGCTATTAAAGCTGGTTTGAAAGATATTACAACCAATCACCTTGAAACCCATTATTTAGCTAAGGGGAATCTCATTAGTGTGGTCAAAGCACTTATTGTTGCTGATAAAGCCAACCTGGCATTAACCTTCAAACAAGCCACTGCCATAGATTTGGCTGGCAGGGATGTGCTGAAGGCAGTACAACTGTCAGTAACACCCTATGTAATTGTCGTTCCGGCAATTACCGGTGTATCCATAGAAGGTATTCAGCTCATTGCAGAAGCCAGGGTAACAGTAAGAACGAATATACAACAATTGGTTGGTGGAGCCGGCGAGGAAACAATAAAGGCCAGGGTCAGTCAGGGAATAATATCTACCATTGGCCAGGCCTCAGGATACCAGAAAGTACTTGAGCAACCGGATGCCATTTCCAAGGCTGTTTTGGACAATGCTTTAGATTCAGGCACAGCTTATACCATTTTATCTATAGATATTGCCGATATAAACATTGGGAAAAATATTGGGGCTATTCTTCAGATAGATCAGGCAGGCGCTGACCTTAAGATAGCTAAGGCAAAGGCTGAGCAAAGACGTGCAATGGCTGTAGCAGTAGAACAGGAAATGACCGCACGGGCACAGGAGGCGCAGGCAAAGGTTATTCTGGCTGAGGCAGAAATCCCCGGAGCTATGGCCGGTGCTTTCAGGACTGGAAACTTATATGGAGGGTAATATTTACAAATTAATGTTTGGCAAGTCTTAAAGGAAGATAAATCTTAAAAACCGTACCCTTTCCTTCCTGGCTTTCCACCTCTATCTTCCCTCCCACATTATCAACTATTCTTTTGACTATATAAAGGCCAACCCCGGAACCTTCTACATGAGAATGTAAACGTTTAAACATATCAAAAATCCTGGCTTTTTGAGAAGGGCTAAGCCCAAGGCCATTATCAGAAACTATAATCAATACATATTTTCCATCATTTTTAGTACTAACATGAACATCCGGTGTTCTGTCAGGACTACTGTATTTTATAGCGTTACTTAACAAATTATTGATAATGCTTCTTAGGTTTCGTTTGGAGAAAGAAACAAGAGGTACTGAAAAATCAGATGTTATTTTGGCATTGTGTTTTTCTATTAAACTTTTATGATCCTGTTTGAACTCTTCGAGAAGAATACTTAATTCAATATCCTCAGCTTCATTCTCATAATTACGCTGAATTCTGGATATTTCAGTCAAATCGTTTATGGTATTCTTAAGCCTTTTGATAGAGACACTGATCATGCCAAACAAATCATTTACCTCACCGCTGCATTGATTTTCCGTTTCTTCATAGATTGTTTGCAATAAGCCTTCCATGTTGGAGATCGGGGCTTTTAGGTCATGGGAAGCAGTATATACAAAATTATCAAGATCAGAATTAATTCTTTTGAGCTCTTCAACCTGGGATTTTTGTTCATGAATATCGGTACATGTTTCTAGCCAGGAGATAATTTTTCCTTTAAAATCTTTCTGTGCAGTACCTAAAACAAGATGCCATCGATAGCTTCCTTCATACTTTCTTATCCTATGCTCAATAGCAAAGTTTTTCCCGGAATCAAAGGCTTCCTTCATTATTCCTTCAGTATATTCCCGGTCATCCGGGTGAATAAGTGCTCTCCAATTACTTCTGAAATCTATCAGGGACAACCCGGTATACACTTCCCAATTCCTGTTTATATAGGTTACATTTCCGAATTTATCCATCAAGCTTACCTTTTCAGGCATTGATTCAATAATAAACTGTTTGGCCTTAGTAAGTTTTTCAGCTGTCTTTTTTGCTGTTTGAATTCTCCCTTGGAAAATCATAAGTGTAAATACAAGCAGGCCAAAAACTCCACCTCCCAATAAAATTATATAAGGGAGGTCTAAACCTGCTTCAGAAACAGATTCCTCCAAGGTATACCGTATGGTCCAGGAGTGCCCATATTTTTTAAAAGGAAGTACACTGCTATGTTTATCTAAAGCATGATTATCCAAAAAACTATAATTAGGCGGTTTGTTGTAAAGCTGAAATTCACGATCAAGGGTATCTCCGTCAAAAATCTCAATTCTAATTTCCGGGAAACGATAATTGAAAATTGCATTAAAAAGATCGTAGGAACGAAAAGGGCTATAGACGTATCCTCTGATCAGCCTTCTACGGTCTTCCACCGTTGTAGGGTTTTCACCACTTGTATATACAGGGGTGTAAAGCAGAAATCCCGGTTGAATGTCATCACCAGTCTCCTGAACCAGTTTTACCTTGCCGGACAAGGTTGACTTCCCACTATCTCTGGCAATTACCATAGCTTTTCTCCGTACCGGCTCACTGAACATGTCGAATCCAAAAGCCCTTAAATTGCCTCCAGTAAATGGTTCCAGGTAAACAATGGAAGTATAAACCGCTCGTTCCCCATGTGGCTTAACGGTATACTCAGGAAATCCCTGAGCTCTTATTTGCCGAATATGTTGTTCAAGGTTTCCAGGGGAAATAAACATTGAATAGCCGATGCCCTGGATGCCGGGGTAATTTTCATCAACTTTTATCTTTTCGTAATATAGTCTCCATTCCTCTCTTGTAACTGTATCTGATTCCTCAAAAAAGGCTTTAACTCCCAATAAGATTTGATTATAATCATTAAGGCGAGTATGAATAGCCCTTTGGGCTCTTTCGACCCGATCTAAAAAAAAAGCATGCTGGCGGTTTTCTTCGATTATTTTCAAACGCCAGAAACCCAACAAGGAAAGTAAAAATATAATGCATAAAGTAATGTAGGGCAGGATATCTACCTTGCCCGCTTTTAAAAACAAGTTCATCAAAAGCTTTAACCGATAGAAATTTAAAATGTTAATATTTGACAAAAAATGCTCAACAAAATCTAATAAATTATCCTGAGTTTTTAAAACATAATTTAAAAATAGAACCTTCCCCCTCTTTGCTCTGCACCTCTATCCTTCCTCCGGCATTATCAATAATCCGTTTTACGATGTACAAACCTATACCTGTACCCTCTACATGATCATGAAATCTCTTGAACATGGAGAATATCTTTTTCTGATTTGCCTCACTTATCCCCAGACCATTGTCCTGAACAGATAAGATGATGTAATTACCTTCTACCTCAGTTTTAATAAGTATCTCAGAAACCCTGTTTTCATCCCTGTATTTTATGGCATTACTTAATAAATTATAGACTATGCTCTTCAAGTTCTTTTTTGAAAACCTTATATGATCAATCCTGGAAAAGTCAGTTTTTAAAATAGCCTTGGATTTTAAAATGCTATCAGCGATACTTTCCTTTACATCTTCCAGTATATCCGTTAGACTGACTTTCAAGACATCCTCATCTTCCTCTTTCTGCGCTTTTGTTATATCTGTCAGATCTAAAATGGTCGACTTAAACCTGTTGACTGAGTGATCCATTAGATCTAAAAGTTCCGATGTCTCTCCTTTAAGTGTATCTGTACTTTCTTGTAAGGTAGAACGAAGCGCATGTAACAATCCCTCAATGTTTGACATTGGGGCTTTAAGATCATGCGATGCTGTATAAATAAAATTATCAAGGTCGTTATTAATACGTTTGAGTTGTTCATTATTCAACTCAAGTTGCTCTAAAGCAAGTTTTTGTTCATGTATATCAATACCTACACCCACATACCCAATAAATTCTCCATTGGTCAAATAACGTGGGTTTCCTTTAAAAAGATGCCAGCGATATTCTCCATCATGTTTTCTTACTCGAATGGCAGGTAAAGTATAAGGCTCTCTGTTAAGAAATGCAGAAGTATAAATTTGTAGAATACTCGAAACATCATCCGGATGAACAATGCCATCCCAGCTACGGCCAAGAGCTTCTTCAAAAGTTTGTCCGGTGTAGTCCAGCCAATTCTTGTTAAAATAACTCATGGTCGCCTCTTCATTGGGCTCTACCAGAAAAACAAACATGGGCGATTGATCCGCCAGGGTTCGGAATCGCAGTTCACTTTCTTTAAGTGCGAGGTCAGACAGTTTTTTTTCCGTAATATTGGTATGCACTCCTACCCATTCCCGTATGGAATGGTCTGGATTTAACAAGGGAATGGCACGTATGGAGAAATGCCCGTATGTCCCATCTCTCAAACGTACACGATGCTCAAAAAGGAATGTTTTACTGAATTTTACAGCTTCTTCCCAAGCATTTATAGTAGCCTGGGCATCATCAGGATGTATGGCACTGGACCAGCCGTACCCTTGATATTCATCATATTTCTGACCGGTTAGCTCTGCCCAACCCGGTTGGACTCCTTCCATCTTTCCCTCAGCATTATTTGTCCATAATACCCCTTCGATCGCAGCTACTGCACCCTGAAAACGCTCATTACTTACCTTTAAAGCTTCCTCAGCTAATTTACGGCTCGTGGTTTCCTGCAAAATTCCGGTAAACCGAACAGCCTTGCCTTCTTCATTAAAACTAACTTTTCCTTTGGATCTTACCCATCTTAATTTTCTGTCCTGAAGTCCAATGGTACGATACTCATTCTCATAAAAGCCATTGTTTACGGATTTTATTGCCTTTTGAAGGCTTTCTTTTACAAACCTGTAATCATCCGAATGAATACACTTTATAAAAAAATCCTCGTCTACTGTCTCTTCGGAAGATAGTCCGAATAATTCTTTTGCTTTGGATGACCAACTATATTCTCCTGTTACCAGATTATGGTCATAGGTGCCTAACTCGCCACCTTCTACGGCAATACGTAATTGTTCTTCATTTTCGTGTATTCGTTTCCGAACAAGAACCTGCTCTGTTACATCTATTGCAATATCCAGTATGGCATAAACTTTTCCTTCAGAGTCAAAAAGTGGTGTATAGGTAATATCATAGTAATTGTGAGTCATGATGCCGTTTCTCACAATCTTTACCATAGTGCCAAAGGTTTGATACATTTTGCCGGATGTGTAAACATCATCCAGTATCTTAAGAAAAGGCTGATCTTCAGTAATTAATTCAGGCATAACCTCCCTGAGTGGCTTCCCGGCAATATCATTACCCTTACCCACAATGTCAAAAAATGTCTGATTAGGGTGCTCTATGACTAAATCACGGCCTACAAAAAGCCCAATGGCAACAGGAGCAGCAGCAATAAGGGATCTGAACTGAGATTCACTCTTCTCAACTTTTTTACGGGCAAGAACCTGCTCTGTAACCTCATGTGCTACAACTATAAATCCATTTACAGATCCCTCATTGTCTTTTAACGCTTCCCAAACTGAATTAAAATAACATACTTCTTCTCTCCCATTCCTGTTCAAAACAGTTTCAAACTCATTTGGAAGCGAAACTTTTCCTGATAGGATCAATTCCTGAATGAGGGGACTAATTCGTTCTTTTGCATCAGGAAATAATTCAAAAAGAGGCTTGCCAATTAGTTCTTCTGATTTTTTCCCACTTAACGTAAGGTAAGCGTCGTTTGCTATTTCAGCTTTAAAGTTTTCTCCCCGATAAACAGCAATGGCCACCGGAGTTTGCATCACAAGGTTTCGGAAAGTCTTTTCTTTCTCTTCCAATGCATTTCTGGCTTGTACCTGCCCTGTTACATCCTGTATTATACCCAAAATAGCCACGGGTTTATCTTCTACACTGATCACTTGCCCAATGGAATGAAGGTATTGCAGCTTTCCATCAGCATGGTTAACAACCCTATAGGTTATATCATGTTTACCATCTGAACCGTCTTTTAAGGTATTGCTAATGATCTCTTCCACCAACAGCTTATCTTCGGGATGGATTTTTGAAAAAATTTCAGATATTGGCCTTCCCTGCTCTCTAAATCCAAACCAATCCATAATAGCCTGAGAATAAGTGGCGGTATTAGAGGAAACATCTACTCTGAAGCTTCCTAAATTTCCGATCTTCATGGCAAGCTCTAAGCTTTTTTGCTTTTCTGCAAGCTTTTTAAGATTAAAGACCTTTTCCACAGTCTCCATACATGTCACAAACACCCCGGCGGCTTCTCCTGATTCACTGGTAACCAAGCTATAGCTAAAAGTCCAGTAAACCTCATCAAGCTTACCATTTCTATAAATTGGGATCAATTGATCTTCACTCCAGGTAGCCTCTCCGCTTTCCAACACCTGCTCAATCATCGGTTCGATGACATGCCAGATCTCAGGCCATACTTCTTTTCCAGGCTTGCCCAGAGCCATAGGATGCTTACCGTCTGATCCTAACACTTTACGAAAAGCATCGTTATAGAAACATAAATGCTCCTCACCCCAAAACAGAAACATTGGAAACTTTGAGTTTACAATGATACTTATGGTTGTAGTTAAGTTTTGAGGCCAGCTCTCAATTGGCCCGACAGGAGTTGAAGTCCAGTTATAGGATGCTATGAGCTTTCCCATTTCACCACCATGGATCAGAAAACCACCTATGTTTTCTCTGCTCACGTTATTAAAAGAGCTTATATTATTTGACATTTCTAAGGTAAAAATCACGAGCCTGGGCTTACCTGAGCGGTAGTTAAGGCAATATGGGAAATAAACTGATTTTTGAAGGCATTGTTCACAAAGAACAAATCAATGTTTATCCGATAAAAAAATAAATAAAAAAACCACTCCG
>JBKBXU010000121.1:9018-12567 GCA_046313675.1 Cytophagaceae bacterium | reverse complement strand
TTTTTGCAATATTTTTACAATTTAGTCAACTGAATTGACAACAAACACCAATATTACACCTGTTTCCGTGGCTGCTGGGACCAACACCTGGTGCACCAAAACCATCACCCTTTCCTTCCCAAATACTCCAACAAAAACCACACATGTTCCGCTTCCTTCCTCACCTCCGGCGGCACATCCTGACTTTCCATTAGCCACCGGAAAAATACCTTCTGCACCGTTTTGCTCATTTCGGACGGACTGACAAAGTTGAAAATGTCCTCCGGATCTGTGGTTGGAGGCTGAGGATACAGAGGTTCTTGCTTGCTAACGTTTGACATAGGCTGCTGATCTTTTTTTCAAAGGTACAAAGCAATTTATGTTTGACCAATATATTAGGTTTATTTTATTGGGTAAATTTTAATGGGCAAAATTTTAATCTTTCCGTATAATTATTAAAAAATGGGAAAGAGCAAAAAAGAAGAACCGCAAGACCCACGGTTACTTAGAGTAGGTGAAAAGCTAAAGAAATTACGGATAAGCAAAGGATATACCTCCTATGAACAATTTGCCTTTGAGCATAACCTCCCCCGCTCAGGCTATGGCGACCATGAAAAAGGAAAAAATATGACCTTAAACAGCCTGCTCCGAATATTGGATATTCATAATATAAAAATGAGCGATTTTTTTGATGATCTTGATTAGAAGCTATAAGTATAACTTAGTTACATGAAAGACAATAATATAAACCTACAGGAAATAGCATTCTTTCTTGATTCATTTTCTGAACATATAGAGAATTCCGTAGCAGAAAGAGTAGCCGAAGACCTGAACGGTTTCAAAGACTTGTTTGGCCGTATGGATCCTTTGATGCAGAAGGTTGAAAAAGAACTTACCTTAACTGCTCCGGAATACAATATCTTTGAGATTATTAACCTGAGTAGGTATGAAACCAGACTGCATACACCATTTTTGGTTCACCTCCTAAACCCATCCGGATCACATCATCAGAAAAGATTATTTTTTGACGGCTTTATTGCACACATATCACCTGATATTAACCTGAAAGATATTACTGATATCAGGATATATGAAGAATACCCAGCCGAAGAATATGGAAGAATAGATATATTAATACTTTATAAGTATAATAATAAGTCGAAAGCTCTTATTGTTGAGAATAAAATTTATAGCGTAGATGGTCAAAACCAACTAAGCCGCTACTATAATTTTTTAACAGAGCGGCTTAAAATAAACAAGGATAATTTTCAGATAGTGTATCTTACCCCTCATAAAAGCATGCCTTCAGAGTGGTCAATTGACAAGGATTTGTATGCTGACTTAAAAAAAGAACGTGTATTTTTTGAATTAGGCTATAAAGAGAATGTTGCTCCTATATTACAAAATACCATAAGTACAATAAAAGCCGAACCTGTAAAGCAGGTTATTAAGCAATACTTACAAACAGTTAATATTTTATGAAAAACTACGAAAAGGAAATTTATACCTTTTTTAATAATGAAACGAACTTTGAAAACATGTTAAAGGTGGTTTCATCCTTTCCAATGGTAAGAAAACAAATGCTTTTAGACTTTTGGAAACTCGTTGAAATAAAGCTTAATGATGCACTAAAAGACAAATTTATTATTAAAGTCGATAAAAATATTCTTCACAAACATTCGAAAATATCCATTTATAAACCCACATGGATGCAGAATGAAGTAATTGCAACAGCTGTTGTCCTAGAAAGAATGGCAGAATCTTATCCCTATTATGGAGTGTGGGTGAACAGAGATTCTAGGAATGACAACCAAGAACATTTATATAATAAGTTAAAAAATTGTCCTATGGCAAAAGACTTTATCACAGATAATCATCCCTGGTGGTCGTTCTGGAAGGGCATGGATATTGATTTTGATGTTAACGATGAGCTTTTAAAAATTTTGCCGGGAGAAAAGGCAAAATCAGAGGCTCAAAATACGGTAGAAATAATTTGCGGTTTCCTTGAAAAAGCAGAAAAGGAAATAGACAAAGTATTTCAAGTATAACAAGTTGGGAAGTAAAATTAAACTTTAACTACTTTTCTGAAGTACTAAAAATGAATAAGTAAGTTTTTCTAAAATGTTCTTATCTATTAATTCTTCAATTTCACTAATTTTCCAAGCATTATTGAAGAATTTATCTGTATAATAATTCTTCATTTTAAACTGGTCTCTGATTTCTTTTTGATCGCAGTCTTTTAGGTTAATTAATCCAATAATTCTTTTATCAATCTGTTCTCTGTGATATTCAAACCTGTCATTTTCTAACTTTAAAGCACGTATCTGTCGAATTTTGTTTTCTACCATCTTCTATAAATTTTTAATTAAACTAATGTCTCGCAAAAGGATGACATAGTTAGAACGTAATTTTTGATAAGTCGTTTTTAAATTCCATGTAATTCCTACAGATTTATTAAACTTCCCCTTTTTTCCCTTAAATTCGTATCTCCACTTTTAGGATCCCGAAAATGACCAATGACCAACTCAAAAAATTAGAAAACGACCTGTGGGCATCTGCCAATTCCCTCCGTGCTTATGGAGGTATCAAAGCAGCAGATTATGCCGTTCCGGTTTTGGGTTTGATATTTTTGCGGTTTGCGGAAAACAAATACAGTCAGTTTGAGCCTGAGATACTGAAAGAATATCAGAAGGACAAAGGCACACGATTGGAAAGGTCTATTGTAGCCATTGCTCTGGAAAAGTGTGGGTTCTATTTGCCTGATTATGCCAGGTATGATTACCTTCTTAATCTTCCGGGTGACAAAAGCATGGCAAAAGCCTTGCGCCAGGCTATGGAAGGTATTGAAGAGCATCAGGACGAAAAATTTAAAGATGTATTGCCTAAAGAAGCCTTTTTTGAAATAGAGAAAAAGAAGGCAGACATCCTTCCACAGTTGTTAAAAACCTTCTCCGACATTGCTAAAGATGCCTCCGGGGATGTGTTCGGTAAAATATATGAATACTTCCTTGGCGAATTTGCCATGAGCGAAGGACAAAAAGGTGGCGAATTCTTCACCCCTACCTCTGTAGTAAAGTTTATTGTGGAGGTTATTGAACCTTATTCAGGTAAAATTTATGACCCCGCCTGTGGTTCGGGTGGTATGTTTGTACAATCTGCCAAATTCATACAGAATGCCAAGCACGACCTGAACGATATATATGTATATGGACAGGAATATATGGGCGAAACGGCCCGGCTTGCCAAGATGAACCTGATGGTAAACAACATCAGGGGTGAAATAACAGAAGTCAACTCTTATGAAAGTGACCCATATATCAGCCTTGGAAAGTTTGACTTTGTCATGGCCAATCCTCCATTTAACGTAAAATCTGTAAAAGAAAGTACCGTAAAGAATGATGAGCGGTTTTACCATTATGGACTGCCCAAGAACAAAGGAAAAAATACCAACGACAGCATTACAGATGCCAATTACTTGTGGATTTCTTTGTTTGCGACTTCATTGAATGATGAAGGCAGGGCAGGTTTTGTAATGCCTAACTCTGCTTCGGATGCAGGAAACTCTGAATA
>JBKBXU010000121.1:222-9008 GCA_046313675.1 Cytophagaceae bacterium | reverse complement strand
GGTATGGTTGACTGCATGGTTTCCATGCCTTCCAACATGTTTTTTACCGTGACACTTCCTGCTACCTTATGGTTTTTTGATAAGAAAAAGATAAACAGCAACCGCAAGGACAAAATCCTATTTATTGATGCACGTAACGTGTACCACCAGATAGACAGGGCGCACCGCGAGTGGAAAGAGGAGCACATTCAGAATATGACGGCCATTGTGCGCCTGTACCGTGGCGAAAACCACCGGTATCTGGAACTGGTAAATCATTACAGTCAAAAGGCTGGTGAAGCCATACAGGACATACCCGCTGTCTTCAGCGCATATCAGGAAAAACTGAAAAAAAGCCTGGAGAATCTGAAAAAATATGCTTCTGAAAGCAAAGACAAGCGGAAACCGGAAGAACAGAAAAAGCTGGATAAAAGCGGCCTTTTGGAAAAACTCAATAAGCTGGTGCTGACAGAATGCGCCCTGCAGAAGATACAGGCAGAAAAAGAGATACCTGTGGAGAACCAGGAGCAGATTGCCTATGCGGAGAAACTTAAATCCTATATAAAAGCACTTACACAACTGGATGAAATTCTGAAAGCCAATAAAGATGTCGTTTCTGAAATCTGGACTGAAGCGGACAAACTTTTGAAAGTTAAGAACGACAAAAACTGGACGGAACTTGAATTGAATAGTCTTGCCAAATTTCTTGACGAACTACAGCAAAACTGGAAGACAGCCACAGAGCAGGTGAACTACTGGTATGAAAACATAGACTGGCTCCAAAGCCGCTTCCCGGTTGCAGAGTATACGGATGTTACCGGCCTGTGCAAAGTGGCAGACAAGGCAGAATATGCAGAGGAGCAGGATTACTCTTTAAATGCAGGAAGATATGTTGGGGTGGAGATTGAAGAAGCTACTATTTCATCCGAAGAATTTAAAGAAAGGTTAAAATCTTTAGAAGAGAAATTAGAAAGATATTCATTAAAGTCTCGAGAAATTGAGAGCCAAATTTTCAATAATATCAAATCCTTATTATGAAATTAGAAGAAATTGAATTAATAAGTCTTATTGATTATTCTAAAGATGGTGAATGGGGAAAGGGTTATGATTATGGAGACGCGGTTGAAATGTATGTCATAAGAGGGACAGATTTTCAAGAGGTCAAAGAAGGTGTTTATGATAAATTGCCTGTTAGGTGGATATCTAGGCAAATAGCAGAGAGAAAAAAACTAAAAGAAGGAGATGTCTTAATCGAGCTAGCAGGAGGAACAGAGGACAACCCAACTGGACGAACCTGTTATATTAGTAAAGATTTTATAAACAATAGTGATAAGCCCCTAACTGTAGCCAGTTTTAGCAGGTTTATAAGATTAGATACATCTAAATGTAATAGCAGGTATATTTATTGGTTACTTCAATATCTATATAAATACAGAATCCTCAAAAAGTATCATACACAGCATACAGGAACCGCTCGTTTCCAATGGACACATTTTGCTAATAGAGAAAAATTAGCTGTTCATCCTTTTAAATATCAACGCAAAATCGCCTCCATCCTCTCCGCCTATGATGAACTCATAGAAAACAACAAGCAGCGCATAAAGCTGCTGGAAGAAATGGCAGAGGAAATATACAAAGAGTGGTTTGTGCGGATGCGTTTCCCCGGCTATGAATCTGCTAAATTTTACAATGAAGAAGGTAAAGAAGTGCCGTATGGGACAGGTGGGGCTATTCCGGAGGGGTGGAAATGCTCTTCCATAGGCAATATATCCTATAATTTTGATAGTAAAAGACGACCTTTATCAAGTACCGTAAGAGAACAGATTAAAGGGAAATATCCTTATTATGGTGCTGCAAAGATTATTGATAGAATTAATAAATTTATATTTGATGGAAAATTTCTATTAATTGCTGAAGATGGTTCTGTGATTACCAAAGAGGGATATCCTGTTCTTCAATTTGTTAATGAGAAGTTTTGGGTAAGTAATCATGCACATATTCTTCAAGGCATTGCCCCTATCTCATCAGAATACTTGTTTTTATCTCTTAAAAATTACCCAATAATTGGATTAGTTACAGGGGCTGCACAACCAAAAATTAATCAGGAGAACTTAAATAGAATCATTATATTAAATCCTAAAAAGGACATATGTGAAAAATTCAATAAAATAATTATTCCTTTTTTTGACAAAGTAAAACTTCTGGGAGACACAAACATTATACTCCAACAAACCCGTGACTTATTACTACCAAGATTAATAAGCGGAAAACTAAGTGTTGAGCATTTGCTGAAAGAAGAAGAAAATCTATCTATGGCGGCAGAACCAATATCAGAATATGGAAACAACTAAAGGAACATTTCTATTAAAAGAGTATAACAACATAGACCTGAGTTCTAAGAAGTTCTCAGAACTGGATAAAGCCTATAAGGATTATCTAAAAAAAGACATTTTTGCCCTACCGCAAAAAACTGTTCTGGAAACTATGCTATGGGCCAAAAGAGAACCAATTTCCTTTGGCCCTTACCAAAACCTTACTTTTTTTGAAATCAGCAACCGCATTTATTCCGACCTCGTACTACTAGAAGCTGCCAGACATCTTTTTGAAGAGGAAAAGGTTAAATACATCAGTCTCTGTATGAGCAATCATGGAGGAAATGACATGACCGTTACAGATAAAGATGGTGTTGAAATTATCGGAGAAGCTTTTAACACGGCTTGTTCGTTTTTCCAGATTAAGATGAGGGCTGAACTAGCAAAGTTTAAAGATGGAAAAAAAGGTTATATTGCCTTTAATACATGCGCTTTAGACGAAAGCAACAAAACTTTTTTAGAGAAAAAGAAAGAAGAATATCAGAACATCACTTTTATTCCTTGTGAAATTCCATAAGGTATTGTACTGATTTTTTAAATGAAAGATATTGAACTGCATAGTAAAAATTTTGCATCCGGCATACGCCTGATTATAGAAAAAGCCCGTCAAAGAGCTGCGGTATATATCAATGCTGAAACCACCCTCTTGTATTGGGAAATAGGAACCTACATTAATCAGGAGATCCTGTCAGGAGAAAGGGCTGAATATGGGCAAAAAATTCTTGCGACAGTGTCACAAGAATTGCAACAACATGTGGGTAAAGGATTTACCTACACTGCCCTGACGAGGATGAGCAAGGTGGCCTATAAGTTTACAAGAGAAAATATTGCGACAGTGTCGCAACAATTAAGCTGGAGCCACCTCATAGAATTATCGGGAATAGAAGATGGACTAAAGCGTAATTTTTTTATCCAGCTATGCGCTTACGAGAAATGGAGCGTAAGGCAACTGAGGGACAAAATAGATTCCATGCTCTTTGAGCGTACAGCCATCGCTGCACACCCTGAAGAAAAAATCAACCTGGAATTACAAAAACTTAGCAGCAAAGCAGAGATAGATCCTGACCTAATATTCAAAAATACCTATGTGCTGGATTTTCTCAACCTTCCTCGTCATTATTCAGAAAAAGATTTAGAAAATGCTCTGGTAGCCAACATTGAAAACTTCATTTTGGAACTGGGAAGCGGGTTTGCTTTTATAGAACGTCAAAAACGCATCAGCATCGACACCATCGATTACCATTTAGACCTGCTGTTTTTTCATCGAAAACTTAAAAGGCTCATAGCCATTGATCTGAAACTAGGTAAATTCAAACCCGAACACAAGGCACAGATGGAGCTTTATCTTCGCTGGCTTCAAAAGCATGAAATGCAATCCGGTGAGGAAAAACCCATCGGCTTATTGCTTTGCAGCGAGGGTAATAGTGAGCATATTGAGCTGTTAATGCTTGATGAAAAAGATATAAAAGTGGCGCAGTACTTAACAGAACTACCCAGTAAGGAATGGTTTGCCGAAAAGCTGCATAAAGCCATTGAAATTGCAAAAATGAAGACTGATCAATAAGTTATGGCCTACCTGAATGAATCTCATATAGAAGAAGCGGACATTAAATTTTTCACAGAGCAGTTAGGCTATACCCACATCAATGCCTGGGAAAAGCAACTTGTCGGGCGTAGCAGCCTTAAGGAAGTTGTGCTGAAAGACCGCTTAAGAAACAGTCTTATAAAACTGAATCCCGGCATACCTGAATCAAGTATTGACTATGCCTTAAGCGAGCTTACCAAAAGCAGGGCAACGCTCACACCCATTCTGGCTAACAAAGAGGTTTATGAACTCATAAAAAAAGGCGTTCCCGTAAAATTTAAAAATGAGCAGGGAAGAGAAGAAGACGATTATGTAAGGGTAATTGATTTTACCAATTCTAATGAAAATGATTTTCTTTTGGTCTCTCAACTAAGCATTGAATATCTGGAAACCCAAACCATAACCAGGCGGCCTGACCTGCTCTTGTATGTAAATGGTCTTCCACTGGTAATGATAGAGCTCAAAAACGCTACTACCAAGGTAAAAACCGGCTACGATATAAATTTAAGAGATTACCAACGGGATATTCCCCAATTGTTCTGGTACAACTTGTTTGTTTGCATTTCCAATGGTATTCAAACAAGGGTAGGAAGTTTCAATGCACCATGGGGGCATTTTTTCAATTGGTTGAAATTAACAGATACTACCATCAGCCATGAGCAGCCAACAAAAGATGAAATAGAGAAAGAAAGCGAACGCACAGGTGAACACCTAAGCCTCAAAATATTTGGTGAAGGCCTATGCAAAAAAGAAAATCTAATAGATTATTTCGAAAACTTTGTCTTGTACCATAAAAACAAAGTTAAGATTATAGCCAAAAATCATCAGTTTTTGGGCGTAAACAATGCCATAGCTGCGCTCCATAATAAAGAAAGCAATCAGGGAAAGCTAGGTGTGTTCTGGCATACACAAGGGTCAGGAAAATCATATTCCATGATTTTCTTTTCAAAGAAGATACAAAGAAAAGTAATCGGCAATTGGTCTTTCTTGATTATTACTGATCGTAAAGATTTGGATGACCAGATTTATCGTAATTTTCTGGAAACAGAAACCATTGTAGAAACTCAAGACCAGAAGGAAAACTATTTCAGGCCAGCCAACAAGGAAAAGCTCAAGGAATATTTACAGTCAAACCGGGCCTATGTCTTTACACTTATCCATAAATTTGGTATTCAAAGTGGCAAAACCTTTCCTCAACTAACCGACAGAAAGGACTGGATAGTCATTGTAGATGAAGCGCATCGTACCCAGTACAAAGGACTAGCAGAAAACATGCGTATTGGCTTACCAAAAGCTCAATATATTGCCTTTACCGGAACCCCATTGTTGCGTAATGACATTACCAAAGACTGGTTTGGCTCTTATGTTTCGGAGTACAACTTCGCACAAAGCATAGAAGATGGAGCCACTGTCCCTATTTATTATAAAAAGAGTGTACCCCGAGTAGAGCAAATAAATGAAGACCTTGTTGGTGATGCTGCGGCAATTTTAGAGGAAGAAGAATTAACGGAAGAGCAAAAGGAAAAGCTTAACCGGGAATATTCCACCCTCCTCACCATTGTCCGCAGAGACGACCGTCTGAAAGAAATAGCAAAGCATATAGTAAAGCACTTCCCTTACCGCCTCGATGCAGTGGATGATGAAGACAACCCTAAACCAATGAAGGCGATGGTGATCAGCATTGATAAATTTACGGCTGTAAGAATGTATGACAAGGTGCAGAACTACCTTAAGGAGGAAATCAAATATTTAAGAAGGAAAATAGCGGCAGAGCGAGATCCGGAAGCCAAAGCAAGGTACAAACGAGCCATAGATTTTATGGAAGAAACCAAAATGGCTGTTGTCATAAGCCAGGAAGGTAGCGACAAAGAGGAAGAAAAGGTGTTTGATGAAGCAGGATTAAATATCAGGCCACACAGAAAACTAATAGACTACCCGGATGAAGATGGCAGAAACATAGAAGATTATTTTAAAGACCCGAACAACACCTATAGGATCGTATTTGTCACAGCCATGTGGATGACAGGTTTTGATGCCCCATCAGTGTCAACCCTATATCTGGATAAGCCATTGCAAAATCACACCTTAATGCAAACCATTGCCAGAGCCAACAGGGTAATAGAAGGAAAAAGAAACGGGCTTGTGGTGGATTATTTTGGCGTTTTCCGAAATATGCGCCAGGCCCTGTCTGTATATGCGGAAGGCTCTAAAGGCAAAAAAATCACTGAAGGAGAAGAGGAAGAATTTCCTGTGAAGGAATTTGAAGAACTCTTGCTTTTGCTGGAACAGGCCATTAAAGAAGCCAAAGCCTATTGCAAAGACCTTGGCGCCGACCTAGACCAGATTCTCCACCTTGGAGACATGGGGTTCAAGGATGTAGAGCTTTTTCAGGATTATGCCAACATCATTCTTGAAAAAGACGAGTTTCGAAAACAACTGGGGCTTTATGTCAACACCATCACATCACTTTACGATTCTGCCAAGCCTGAAGTTTACGACCATCCGGAGACAAAAAGAAACAGGGATGTTTTGCAGTACCTGAGAAAGGTGGTTGATAGAAATGTAGACCAAGATGAGGCAGTTGAAAGGGCGAAAAAGAAGATTGAAGACCTCCTTGATACAAGCATATTAGGAAAAAAAGACCTTGAGGACGCTGGCGATGAAAAGTATGTCATAGATGCCTCAAAACAGATAGACCTGAGCAAACTGGACTTTGCGCGGCTGAGACAGGAATTCCCTGAGAAAAAACACAAAAACATACAGTTTGCAGACCTTAGGGAACTCTTGGAAAAGAAGCTCATCCAGATGATGGCACAAAACAAAACAAGAGGTTCCTTTCTGGCAAATTTCCAGAAAGTTATAGATGATTACAACTCTGGCAGCTTAGCCCTGGAAGAGGCTTATGAAGAGCTGATAAAACAAACCGAAGCTCTGAGCAAAGAGCAGAAAAGAGCCGCAGAAAACGATATGACCGAAGCGGAACTGGAGCTGTTTGATTTGCTAAAAAAAGAGAAGCTGACAAAAGAGGAAGAGAAATGTGTGAGATTAGCCGCCAAAGAACTGCTTCAGAAACTGTTTGATGCCAAAAACAAAATTCTCATTCAGGAGTGGCACAAAGAAAAAGCCACTCAGGAAAAAGTGCGTCGTGAAATACAAAAAGTCCTAGGCGATCACTTACCTGAGCCCACCTATGACAGAATGATATTTTCAGAAAAGGTTGGAGTGGCTTTCCAGCACTTTTATGAACTGGCTCAGATGGGAAGAGGGATGGCGGCGTGATAAATTTTTTAAGAAACTAATATTATGACAACAGCTGAACTGAGAAAGATTGTAAAAGAATCTAAATATGAAGAATGGTTAAATTCTCAAATTTCTACCTTTAATTTCCCCTACATAGGCTTTTCGCAAAGCTTTAAAGGTATTATCCCCTTGAATGATTTCTTGAACACACAACTAAGAAAGTGCGAGGAATATGGTGAAAACATTCCCAATGAATTCAAAAACTCTAAAGTATATTTTGAAAACATCAAAAGGAGTTTAATAAATATAATTAATCAAATAAACGTAAACAACCTAAATATTATAGCTGAACATTGGGGAAGGATTACACAACAGATTTCATCAACAGGAACACATCCAATTCTATTTGATATACCGGAAACAGAATTTATTTATAATGTACACATTAGCAATCCTGAATATGTAAGAGGTTCTTACAATTTTATTGTTGGAAATATTGGAAACCAATCCTTAAATGATAAATCTTTTTTTACTGGTGCCATTCTGGCATATGAGTTTTTGCAAAAAAACAGGTCAGATATTACTAAAAGACGGGCAGCAGAAAAAAAAGCCCTTTCTAGTGCCAGAAAAGAGTATTATGACTTTAATAATGAAGCACAACAACACCTTAATGACCTTTTAAAAAATACAACAAGCAACTATAAAGATCATTTAGAAGATTTAAATTCTTTAAAAGAGGACAAAGAAAAAGTTTATGATCAATGGTTCGAAAAGACTGAAAAGGATTTCCAAAGTTTTAACAATAACTCTTTGGAAAAAATAAAAACTCTTGAACAGACTTATGAAGAGCTTTTGAGATTAAAAAAGCCTGCAGATTACTGGAACTCCCGTGGAAAAGAATTAAAAACTCAAGGATGGATATCATTAGGTGTGTTGTCTGGCCTTGTAATTGCAGGTAGCATCTCCCTTTATTGTTTACTTTGGTATAGCCCTGAGGCCATGTTAAATGCTTTTTTTGACGGAAAGCCAATAACAGCTGTACGCTGGTCTGTTATCTTTATAACATTTATTTCCTTTCTTTTTTTTGGTATAAAGGCTTTAACAAGAGTAACATTCAGTTCATTCCATCTTGCCAGAGATGCTGAAGAAAGAGAAAGATTAACTTACGTATATTTGGCCCTGACAAAAGATTCTAGTATTGAAAAAGAGGATAGGCATTTAATCCTGCAATCATTATTTAGTAGAGCAGACACAGGTTTACTTAAAGACGACTCCTCTCCGACAATGCCAGGAAGTGGAAGCATGGTTGATAAAATATTTAGCAAGTAATGCGGTTATTTTCATTAAACACCACCGAACCTTTTTACAATGTATGCATAGAGCACGTCACATATCAAAGGCAGTGCATTATAGCTCTTGATCACAGCCTTTTAACCAAATTAATAAAAGCTTTAATTGCCCTCAATAACATAAGCTAAAATCTACTCTTTTGGAGGAGGCGAAGGAGGGTTTTTCATCCTAGGAACTTGACTTTTTACTTTATCTCCTATATACTGGGTATGTTCCAATTTAGGTATTGAAGGTAAATTAATTTGTAGAATTAGGAGGCT
>JBKBXU010000121.1:0-212 GCA_046313675.1 Cytophagaceae bacterium | reverse complement strand
AAAAAAGAAAAGGCAGGTTAAAATAATTATAGAATTAGGCGGCTAAATCGCACTCCGTATTTAGAGTGCGTAGTGACTATCTACCTTGGTGAAAAAAAAGATCATGTTCCAAGGCACAAGCATATTTAAATTGATTTCTAAGTTCAAGACAGACGATGATTGTTACGCATACTTGTCTGAGATAAAGTGGGAGAATGGTTATTCCTGTAAGA
>JBKBXU010000120.1:0-12579 GCA_046313675.1 Cytophagaceae bacterium | reverse complement strand
GCTTTTTTTTCTTTTTGATTCAAGCCATAGTTTTAAAGTATCCACCGGACAAACTTCGGGTTGTTGGATTGGATACTAGCTAAAATAAAAAAAAACTCAGCAATTTATACTGAGTTTTTTGTCGGGGCGGCGGGATTCGAACCCACGACCCCTAGCACCCCATGCTAGTACGCTACCAGGCTGCGCTACGCCCCGATTAAGTGCAAAAATATAAAATTCAACTAAAATGTAATGAATGACGGTTAAAAATTAGTACTAAGTTCTACCAGCCTTTTTTCCCGGTAAGTGGTACAAAACGGAAATTTCCGTATTCCTCTTTTTGGAAAGAATGATCGTCTATTTTTGTGATTTTTAACATCTTTTGTTGATCCGAATCTCCTACAGGTATCACCAGTATGCCTCCTGTCCTTAATTGTGAAACCAGGGTTTCAGGAACAGAGGGTGCTCCTGCCGTTACTATAATTTTATCATAAGGGGCATTCTCCGGCAAACCCAGGGTTCCGTCCCCATAATAGAAGTTTGCTTTATACCCAAATGACGGAAGGAAAGTTTTTGCCTGGTCATGTAGTGCTTTCTTGTTTTCTATGGTATAGACTTTGGCTCCCAAAGCAAGAAGAACACAACACTGGTAGCCGGATCCGGTTCCGATTTCAAGGATCTTATCATTGGGCTGGATTTACAATAGCTGTGATTGTACAGCTACAGTATAAGGTTGTGAAATAGTTTGTCCTTCACCTATAGGAAAGGCTTTGTCCTGATATGCATGAGATTCAAGAGCCTTATCGAAAAAAAAATGTCTCGGTATTTGTCCTATGGCTTTTAAAACACGTTCGTTCTCAATTCCCTTCTCTTTCAGCTTTTTTACCAGCTGATTTCTCTGTCCCATGTGTTTATAACTGTCTTCTAACATTTCTATGTATAGTTTTAAAAAAAGGTATATTTTTGCAATGCAAATTAAAGAACTTCGTTCAATTTTAACTGAATTGTTTGATGATAATTTGGTTTGATTTTTAACTATATGGGCATAAATTTGTTCATTACACTATTTAAAATACATTCTTGAAAAAAACACTTCATATCCTAAGTTTTATTTTAGGGGATTTTCTTGCTGCTTTTGCTGCCTGGATTTGTTTTTATACACTTCGCCGACATCTATTGGGAGAAGAACCTCAAAAGGTGGATATAGAATTGATTGGAAATGCCATGATCATTGGCTGTTTTTGGATTCTTTTCTATGCCTTTTTTGGTTTTTATAATTTCATTTATAACAAATCCAGAATCAGGGAATTTTTTCGGCTGTTTACCAGCACCTTTTTGGGAGCTGTTTTTATCTTTTTTGTATTGCTTCTTGATGATGAAGGTGTAGATAATTATACCGCCTATTACAAAACGTTCGGTTCGTATTTAATGCTTCAGTTCATTTTTTCAGCTATTGAAAAGATAGGCATCATATCGTATACGCAACATCTGTTGAAATCAAAAAAGATTTCGTTTAATACCTTACTAATAGGTTCCGATAATAATGCTCTGGAGATATTGAATGAGGTGGAGGAGAGTATTGAATTGTTGGGGATGACCTTTATAGGATATGTACATGTTTTTGATGATTCTTCCAAACGGTTAAAAGAACGGCTGAGGCATTTTGGAAGTTATGAGAACCTGGATAAGGTAATTCGCCGGTGTAATGTGAAGCAGGTTGTAATAGCTGTAGAGCCTTCTGAACATAATAAAATCTCTCAGATACTGTCCATATTGGAAGATACCAAAGTTATAGTTCATATTATTCCTGATGTTTATCAGCTTATTCTTGGCTCTGTTAAGATTAAACAGATTTTTGGGATACCTCTCATTCAGATTAATCAGGACATCATTCCGGTATGGCAGAAGGCCTTAAAACGAGGGGTGGATATTGGCTCTTCGCTATTGGTTATCCTGCTTGGGTTTCCTTTTTTTTGCATAGTATCCCTTATCGTAAAATCAACCTCATCGGGTCCTGTATTTTATTCTCAAGAGCGCATAGGCATGAATGGAAGGCCTTTCATGATTTACAAGTTCAGAAGTATGTATGTAGGGTCTGAAAAGGATGGTCCAGCCTTAGCTATTGACGATGATCCGAGGATAACTCCTTTTGGTAAATTTATGCGGAAAACCCGATTGGATGAGTTTCCACAGTTTTATAATGTTCTTATTGGAGATATGTCTTTAGTGGGCCCCCGGCCTGAAAGGGAATACTTTATTGAACAAATTGTGAAAATTGCCCCGCATTACAAACATCTACAGAGGGTACGACCGGGAATTACTTCATTGGGGCAGGTGAAATTCGGTTATGCAGAAAATGTAGATCAAATGATCAACCGGTTAAAGTACGACATCTTGTATATAGAGAACATGTCTTTTGCCCTTGATCTTCAAATTATTTTTTATACAATTATTATCATGTTCCAGGGGAGAGGTAAATAATGTTTACAGGTATTATAGAATGTTTCGGGGAATTAATTAATGTTCATCGGGAAGGTGGAAATGTTCGCTTTGACATAAAATCTCCATTTACTTCTGAATTAAAGGTTGATCAGAGTGTTGCCCATAATGGGGTATGTTTAACGGTGACTTCAGTATCCGGGGATATTTATTCCGTGACCTTGATAGAAGAAACGATTAAGCGTACTTCATTTGCCAATGCGCATCCGGGTGATCTACTAAACCTTGAACGAGCTATGCCTGCTAATGGTCGCTTTGATGGCCATATTGTACAAGGGCATGTAGACCAGACAGCAGTATGTAAAAATATTGTAGATGCAGATGGAAGCCGGATATTTCATTTTAGTTACTCCGAAAGCGGGGATAACATCACAGTAGAAAAAGGTTCTGTGTGTGTTAATGGGGTAAGCCTGACTGTAGTAGATTCTTCCAGGGGAAATTTTTCCGTTCATATTATCCCTTATACACTCGAAAATACGAATTTTAATTTTTTGAAAATTAATGATTTGGTGAACCTTGAATTTGATATAATTGGGAAATATGTTAAGAAATTGATTAATAATACGTAATTTTGATTTGATTTTGACAACTTTAAAAAAAGGATTTACGTTTAAACTCATAATTAATTTAATAATATAAATATTTTCCGATGGATTGCCTTATCATTGATGACGAAGAAATGTCTCGAAATATCGTCAAGCATTTTGTAGAACAAACTGAGTCTCTTAACCTTGTTGGAATGTGTTCAAGTGCCATAGAGGCGAACAATCTTTTGTCCAAAGGGAAGATAGACCTTATTTTTCTGGATGTTGAAATGCCGGAAATGTCTGGTTATGATCTTATAAAGTCTTTGGCAAGTCCTCCTGAGGTAATATTAATCACAGCGAAAAAAGATCATGCTGCAGAAGCATTTGATTATGATGTGACAGACTACCTTGTTAAGCCTATAACTTATCCAAGATTTCTTAAAGCCATCAATAAGGCTTTAAAAGGGGTTAAGGAAGAAAGCTTTGGCAATAATGATCTCAAGGATCTGTATGTACGTTCTGATTCAAAAATAGTAAAAATAAACCTTGAGGATGTGCTTTATATAGAAGCACTTGCTGACTATATCATGATCATAACCACTTCAGGTAAACACATTGTTCACTCCACCATGAAGGGTTTTCAGAGCAGACTTCCTCAGGACAAATTTGCTCGTGTTCACAGGTCTTATATTGTTAATTCAGATAAGATTGAGACTATTGAAAACCTCAATGTTGTTATAAGTAAAAAGTATATTCCAATTGGGGCTTTTTATAAAGACTCCTTTTATAAGAGACTTAATATGTTATAATTAATGAATCTCTGTTTTTTTGTAAAGCAGAGATTTTTTTTGAAGCATTGCTTTTGTCTTGTTGTAAAAATGTATCATTACATATCCTATCAGGACGCCGGAAACGGCGCCCATTATTATATCCAGGGGGTAATGAACTCCTAAATATACTCTGCTTAGGGACACACCTACTGCCCAAATCAACAATATTAAACACCATCGAGACCTGAAGTAGCAGGATAAAAAAACGAGGGCGGCAAAACTGTTGGCGGCATGAGAAGAAAAGAAGCCATACTTACCGCCGCATCCGGCTGCCAAATAAAGCAGATCTTGTACAGCTTCATCATGGCATGGACGCAGCCTTCCAACAAGTGGTTTCATTATACCAGAGGCCAATTGATCCGAAAAAATAATAAGCAGGGTTATAAAAATGAATATAAGCCAACTGTTTAACTTTTCTCTTCGGATGATTAATACAACTAATACGAAGTATAAAGGAAGCCAGGTGAACCTCTCTGTAAAGAATATCATTACCGAATCCCATAATGGTGTATGGAGACTATTAACCCATAGCAAAATGGCAAGATCCAGTTCTTTTATAAATTCAAGCATCAGATCCAGTTGTAATCTTTTTTTAGAAGTGACAGGGTTTTATGCTCGGCACTTCCCGGCTTAACTTCGTGGTTGTACTCCCATGACGCTAAAGGAGGGAGGCTCATTAAAATTGATTCGGTTCTTCCATTGGTATCAAGCCCAAATTTTGTTCCTTTGTCATATACCAGGTTGAACTCTACATATCGGCCTCTTCTCAAAAGTTGCCAATTTTTTTCCTCCTCAGTAAAAGTTTTTTCTTTGTTTCTTGTCATTAACTCCACATAGGTAGGTGCAAAAGCTTTTCCCACATCTTTGACAAAATCAAATAATTTTGCCCAGGATTCTTCATTATCAGCAGCTAAACGATCAAAGAAAATTCCCCCGATGCCTCTGGTTTCATTTCTATGTGGGATGAAAAAATATTCATCTGCCCATTTTTTGTATTTTGTATAATATTCCGGGTCATAACGATTGCACACATCTCTAAGTGACTTATGAAAGAATGAAGCATCGTCTTCAACAATATAATGTGGTGTTAAATCTATACCTCCGCCAAACCATTTGATCCCGTTATCCATTTCAAAATAACGGGTATTCATATGGATAATCGGAACATGTGGATTGTTTGGATGTATTACAATGGATATTCCGGTGGCATAAAAATCTGAGGCTTGAATTTGTAAAGCCTTTAGGATTTTTTCAGGTGTTGGGCCATGGACTGCTGAGAAGTTTACACCTCCTTTTTCAAGAACATTTCCATCTGATAGTACTCTGGAATAACCACCACCACCACCTTCACGTTCCCAGGCGTCCTCTTTAAATACCGCTTTCCCATCTGCTTCTTCAAGGTCACGGCATATATCTTTCTGAAGACTTCTGAACCACTGAGAAATTTCTTCTTTAGTCATTTTACCACTGTTTTAAGGAATAATATAGAGTACTTTACCTTCTTTACTTTCAAAAAGTGTATTAATCCTGTTATGATCTATTTCAGGAAGGGTCGATTCCCTTTCTGCAAAATTAACATAAATAAAGGCTGATTCAGGCTTTTGATGAAGAATTTCTACCTCCTGGTTGTTTTTCATATTAAGGTAATAATGCAGTGGGAGGCTGTAATTCGAAAGCACAGGTGTTGTCAAATTCGTGCGCAATAGATAGTTAATTATTTGATTTTCTTTCCAATATATGCTGTTAAATCCGCCTGTGCCCCTGGAATTAAACTCCATGATATTATGAGCGGTACGTAATACGGGATACATCATCCATACAAATAATATGATCAATAATGCAGATTTTAATATTTTCTTAGGGTGATCCAGCTCTGCCGCTTTTTTATATAATTTGTCAAATAAACAGGCAAACAACATAATTCCAGGTAAATATATGGGTGACATTATTCGGTCATCAATGTCATCAGTGATCTGTATGATGCTTAGAGATACTATAAGCAGGACAAGGTAGCATGAAAAAAGTACCAGAAGGATGCCTGGCAGACGTAAATTGATTAAATGCTTCTTTATAGTAGTAAATGACAATAGCTTTAGTGCTGTTATACCGCCGATAAATAGCAATATGATCCGAATTAGAAAAGGAATCTGATGAGGCATAAACCAGGTGCTGATGATATGCATGCTAAGTGTAAGCTTATCCAAAAAATCAGAAATGCTCAAAGTTGATGTGGGAAGTTGTCCCAGATATTTGCTTCGTATATGGCTCCAGATCAAATACGTGGATAAGCCTGCAAGAAATACCACAATCGAAGAAAACCATCGTAAGCTAACAGTTGCTTTTGTGTTAAGCAGTAGAATTAGGGCTATACCAGGGACAAACATAATACCTGATTTTCTTTGAAGGATAAGCAAGATCGCAAGTATAATGAGCGAAAGCAGGTGGTGTATTTTAGCCTCTCTAAGGTATTTGTCGAGAAATATGATGGTCAGCAAAAGAAACGTTATGAAAAGCGGCTCTGACCAGACAAATATATGCACAAGAAGGATGGGTACGGAAAAGGCTATTAAGGCAAGTGCTATTCCGAAGAGAAGTCTGTTTATTGCTAATTTATGCAACAAAAATGCAGCTAAGGTACCGTTGGTTAGAAATAAAACAAAGTGAAAGTATGTAGTCCATGTCAGGACATCAATGTTCACCAAAGTTCCAAGGTATAAGAAAATAGGGTAGAGGGGTGGCCACTCCACAAAGGGGGTTCCGTCCGCTTTTATTAGTTTTTCCGGCAGGTTTTGTGCAGCGTACAGGTATTGAACAGAGTCAAAGGTAATTCCCATTCCGTATGTCCTGACAGCAGCCCAATATACGAGGGTCAGTAGAATACCAAATAAGGCAAAGAATACATGATTTTGAGATATGTTCAACGTTAAAAAGGATAACCGATACCAATATTAAACACAGCCTGATCCCTTCTTCCAAAAGGAGCTTGTTTTACCAGGTGTTTAGCGACAAACTTTTCACCGGCATCTTCAGCAGGGTCGTACATTTTGATCCCTATATCAAGTCTAAGAATAAGGAAGTTAAAGTTCAAACGGACACCAAAACCAGATCCAACGGCTATCTCGGTTGGATTAAACTCGGCTCCAGGACGTGTTGGGTCTTCACGTATAGACCATATATTTCCCGCATCCAGGAAAAAAGCCCAGTCAAGGAAGCCCACAATGTTAAAACGATATTCCAAGCTTGTTTCTAGGACTATTTCTCCCGGCTGCTCAAAGGTGTATATAATTTCTCCGGCCTCGTTTCTTTGAGCGAATGATCCGGGGCCTAGTCGTCTTGGAGCCCAGGCCCTGATGCTGTTACTTCCACCACTAAAGAAGTATTTTTCATAAGGAAGAACGTTTCTTTGGTCTTCTGAAGCACCATAAGGAGATGCAATACCTGCATGAATTCTCATTGCAAAGGTGCTTCTTTTTTGTACAGGAATATAATATCTATAGTCCGCACTTCCTTTTATAAATCTAAAGGCTCTTAATCCCAAAACTTCATTATCAGTTTCCAAAAAAGTGTTATAAACATTCTGAAAGGTACCTCCGCTTTCTGCAAATAATCGGACAAAACGGGATCTTCGGTTTACACCGAACTGATGGTCATTGAACACAAATGATCCATGCATGGACGAAACAAATGCATTTCGAAAACTTTCCCTTAGAGGATTTCCTCTTGCTGCCAAATCATTAAGGTAATTTCCAAATGCTGTGTCTTTAATAGTGGTGTTAATCACATTCATATCCGCAATTGCAAATGTGTAGGATGTCTGTTGATTGGGCAGCCAGTCATAGGTCATGGAGGCACGAAGGTTTCCTCTCAGGTACTCCGGTCGATCTGTGAGATTGTATCCTACGAGCAGCCTTGTCCTTGGATTATATTTGTGAAGAAGATGTCTCAAGCCTGTCGGGAAATACGTCTCCGGGAAAGCTAAGGATATATTGCCTCCATACTCCAAGGTGCGAAGTACATTGGTAGGGTCAGTTACACTGGCTTGACCATCAATAGAGCCTCGAAGGTTAAGCTCCAGAATTTCAAAACCTCCAAATACATTGCGCTGTCGAAAACTGATACTTCCGAAAGGCCCCGGTACAAACGCCTGGGTTACTACATTTATACCTATCTCATCGCTTATTTGAAATCTTTTTAGCGGGCTGGTATTTATAAATGCCGTAAGTGAGGGTTGGCCGGTTGTATCCGTGTCTTTTTCAAAGTTGATGTTTATGAAACGATAGGTGTCCAGCATAGCCAGTTGTCGTTGAGTTCTCTGTACCTTGGTTTGACTAAAAAAGTCTCCCGGATGCATTTGCAGCTTATGGTTAAGTATTCTTCTGGAGAAATTCGGATAGGAGAAAATATAGTCCACACCTTCATGTCTGACGGTGTCTTGAAGTTCAGCAGGAGCATTAATATCCGTATTAAAAAAAATCTGACTGATTACATATTGTTTATGATTATTATTATCGCCCGGTGGATCCTGAATAATTACATCAATAACAACTTGTGTGGATGTGACATTGGTATCAACGGAAAAATATATAAACTGTCTTGTAAAATCATAAAACCCATTGTCTTTCAACAAGCGGTTTATTCGTTCCCTTTCAGCAGATATTGCGCTTTCATCGTATTGTTGTCCTTTTTTAATTAAAGCATCATCTTTATGATCATTAATGAGTTGCTCTATTGATGGTGTTTTTGTTTCGTAGTTTACTTCTTTTAATTTAAACGGAATGTCTTCATGAACATGGTAGGTTATACTTACTCTTCTGTTGTTGGTGTCTACACTATTTTCAACATGTCCTCTGAGAAAACCTTTGGAATGTAGGTAAAACGTCATTTGCCGGGTAGTTTCGTTGACAAGGGTAGTGTCAAAAATAGCAGGTGGTTCACCTGGTACACGCATAAACCAATTTCCTTGATCTATTCGCGTTTGAATTTTGGCAATCCGTTTATCTCTTCGTGATTTGATTCTGTTAATACGGGATTCGTTCAAATCCGGCTTGGAAAGTTTTTCTTCAAAACGGGTTTGCGTTTTAGCCAGTTTGTTTTCAAAATGTTTCTGGCTATAAAAAGATTTACCAAAGTAGTATATGCCCAGATAGGGCATCATACCTAAAAATTTACGGTTGGTTTCTTGTTGAGATAGTTCTAAAAGAGACCTTTTGGAAACTTCATCATTTCCTTCTACCCTCTGTCGGGATGCGAGATATTGATCTTCCTCAAGGTGTTTGGTTACCCTACAGGAAGTAAATGCAATAAGACAGATAAAATTTAAAAAAAATAAATAACTTAACCTCAAAATTCTGCTCCGTATATGATTTCTAAAAACCACGTAAAATTCATTAAATCTTTACAAATAAAAAAATTTAGACGTTTACATCAACAATTTTTAATTGAGGGAGCAAAAAATATTACCGAATTATTGCAATCGGACTTTGAAATTACTGCCCTTTTTTTAACTGAAAATTTCAAACAATATTGTTTGACTGATATACAAATGCGATGCCATAATGTTCATTGGGTAAAAGAAAATGATTTGGAAAACATTGGAAGCTTTTCTTCCAATAATACAGGAATTGCCATCGCTAAAATGAAAGACAATATACCTTTTGATCCTCAAAAAGGTGAGTATATATTGGTGCTGGACCAGGTCAAAGACCCTGGGAATCTTGGTACAATAATTCGAATTGCTGATTGGTATGGCATCACCCGGGTTGTTTGCTCCGAGGATACGGCAGAATTTTATAATCCAAAAGTCATTTCAGCTACCATGGGCTCTTTTACCCGGATTAACTTGTTCTATACAAATCTTGCAGCATATCTAAACAAAAACTCTGATTTTCAGGTGTATGGTGCTGTGTTGGGAGGGTCAAGTATTTATGATTCGAAATTTTCTAAAGATGGTTTTATTCTAATGGGAAATGAATCCAGTGGAATAAGGGAAGATTTGCTGGGTTATATAGACCATAAAATTACAATTCCTAAGAGGGGAGGTGCAGAATCATTAAATGTGGCTGTTGCCACCGGAATTATTTGTGACAATATTATGCGTGAAAAGTAATGAGTTTTTTTATTAATTGGTTTTATTGTAGTGCCTAAAGAAACTCATGATTTTCATTTTCAAAACCCCCATTATAGCCTCTTGAAATATACTGCTGGACATTTTTGAAATACCATGTTCCCGGTCTGAAAATATAATTGGCACTTCTTTGATTTTAAAGCCAAATTTCCATGTTTCAAATTTCATTTGAATTTGAAAGGCATAGCCCTGAAATTTAATTTTGTCCAGGTTTAAGGTTTCAAGTACTTTGACGTGATAGCATTTAAACCCGCTTGTAGTGTCCTGAACAGGCAAACCTGTTATAAAGCGAACATATGTGCTGGCAAAGTAAGACATTAATACCCTTCCTATAGGCCAGTTTATAACTGTAATACCTTTTACATAACGCGAACCTATTGCCAGGTCATTGTTTTCTTCCACACAGGTATTGTATAAGCGTATCAGGTCTTCCGGATTGTGCGAAAAATCAGCATCCATTTCACAGACGTACGTGTATTGATTTTTTATAGCATACTTAAAACCATGTATGTATGCGGTTCCAAGGCCTAGCTTTCCTGCCCTTTTTTCTATAAAAAGACGCTTAGGAAATTCTTCTTGAAGTTGTTCTACTATAGATGCCGTACCATCCGGAGAATTATCATCAATGATCAATAAGTGGAAAGGTAATGAAAGCCCCATTACTTTTCTGACCATTTTTTCGATGTTCTCCTTCTCATTATAAGTAGGAATAATTACCAATGTCTTTTTCACGCTGTAAAAATATTCAAAAAGATTATTATTTATAAAATTTCAGCCATTTTTGCTGCTTTTTTTATGCAATCCGTTATAGAAACTCCATTGTACCAGTTTGCGCATACATAAAGATTGCGTTCTTCTGCTTTCCTTATTTCACTTTTAGCCTCCTTGTATTCCAAGGTATACTGTGGAATAGCGTTTTCCCATGATAAAAAATGCTGATATGCAGGAGGTAACTTTAAACCCAGTAGCAGGGAAAGTTCTTTGTGGACTTTCTTTAATGTACTTTCCTTTTCATCATCCGGTATGAATTTTCTTATAAAGGAAGTCAATAGGATTTTGTCACCACCACAACGATCTTTGAAAATGGAACTGTTCCAGATGGTTCCGCTGGTAAGTAAACCTTCTTTTTCAGGATGTAAAGCTCCAAAGCCATTTAGTGGGTGAAGAACTCCTTCCTTATCATAAACTGAGTGTACGATGCTTACCGGAACATATTTTATATTTTTAATGGCTTTATCTAAAGCAAAATCCGGTAATATCTTTCCTGCCTGCTGAGCAGGTAATGCCAACACCACTTTATCCGTTTTTACTTCTATCAAAGCGACTTCATTTTCCTCTTGTCCGCTTCTGTAGCGAATTGTATATCCATCTCCTTCAATTTTCAGTGATGTGACATGAGCGTCATACACAATGTTTTTTAAATGATTGGCAAGGGTTTCCGGAAGCATTTTCATTCCCTTATTAAATGTTAGGGATTTTTTACGCATTGGTTTATTTTTCATAAACCCTCTTAATACAGAACCAAACTTTTGCTCGTATTCCTGAAGCAAAGGAAATGTTTCACTAACAAGGAGTTCATCAGAATTTCCGGAATAAATTCCTGCAATAAATGGTTTTACAGCATAGTCTACAATCTCTTTTGAAAAGCGTCTTTCAAAAAAATGGCTCAGGCTTTCATTGGGAATATATTCAGCTTTTTTAAAGAATTCTTTTGCTATGGCTGCCTTTGTTTGAAAACTAAAAAATGAATTAAAGAGTAAAGCCGGCGGGTTATCAGGCAGAACCCTATAATCTTCATTTCTGTAGATGTAGCGACTTTTGTTGACGTCATTGGCAAGGATAATTTCCTTTTCAAGTCCTAGCTCACTAAGGAAATCGAGTATATATTGATCGCATAATATAGAGTTGGGTCCTAACTCCAGGTAACAATTATTTATTTTTTTAGTTTGAATTACCCCTCCGGAATAGGGCCTGGATTCCAAGAGAATGTATTCTTTTCCTGCTTTTTGTAGGAAATAGGCTAAAGATAAACCCGAAATACCTGCACCTATTATAACTATCATATTGTACTATTATTCCTGTAAATACGTTTTCCTATTGCGAAATAAAGGCTAAATTTGTTAATAAAAAATTGCCCTCCCATGAACAAGTGTATTTTTCTGGACCGTGATGGTGTGATTAATAAGGATTATGTAGACTATACTTATACGGTAGAGAGATTTGAAATTCTGGATGGCGTTATTGATGCCCTACGTTGTTTCAAAATGCATGGATATCATCTGATCGTTATTACCAATCAATCCGGTATTATAAAAGGTATTTATGGCCATGACGATGTAAAAAAGTGTCATGAGTATTTTCAAGGCATGTGCGGAAATCTTATCGACGCATTTTATTATTCTCCTTATCACCAAAGTTATACCCAATCTTTATCCCGAAAGCCTGGTACACTACTATTTGAGCGCGCTGCCTCTAAATACAAAATAGATATGGACAACTCCTGGATGATCGGAGACCGGGAAAGGGATTTGATTCCGGCAAGAAAATTAGGACTGAAGACCGTATTACTTGAAGATGAAGTAAACGGTGGAATGTCTTCTTTTGCTGATTATATTAAAGA
>JBKBXU010000119.1:0-12663 GCA_046313675.1 Cytophagaceae bacterium | reverse complement strand
TTCTCAAAAGTAGTTTTTTATTTTAATTTATAGGATACATTATCCTCAGAGTCCTCTAAGGAGAGACTCTGAGGCGGAGGAACCAACATTCTGCAAAAAATAAAAAAGGCACGAGCTAAAAGCATCGCGCCAGTTTTTTATTTTTTATCAAACAGTTGATCGTTTAGTAACTTCGCGCGAGACGGGTTGGCTATCACTCATAAATATCCTTTCTATGCCCCAGAGCAATGACTTCAACGGTTAGGATATTGTCGCACACATCATAGATAATTCTGTAAGTGCCTTTGCGGATGCGGTAACCGTCCCTCCCTTTGAGTTTTTTGCATCCATGAGGTCGTGGGTCAAAAGCAAGACCTTGTATAGCTTCAATTAGAGGTTCTGCAATGTTGTCAGGCAGTTTGTTAAGCTGCTTTTGGGCAGTCTTAGTAATGACCAGCTTATATTCAGGCATCTTTTTTCTTTCGCTTTTTAAGGTATTCACTGAAAGGAAGTGTTTCTTCTTTTCTTGCTTTTACCTCATCGTAAAGCTTAATATCCTCAATATCCTCAAGATCATCCAGCATTTTTTGATAATCTTTTATGGGTAGTATCACGGCCAGTTTATTGCCATGATCGTCGGTTATAAATTGAGTTTTCATGACTTAATAAAGTTTTTTTGAATATCGCATTTTAACAAAAAAGCATTCAGTAAAGTAAATAAGGTCGTTCCATTCCTGAATAGGAATAAAAACCCCGGTGTTTGCCCGTTGCTATCGGTTATGTATTGAAGGTTCATAATGCTTATCCTTTTACTTGCTAACAATAAATATAACTAAATTGCTTCATTTCTTCAAATTAAGGATTGGAGTGCATAGCTCCAAAGTCTCTCAAGGGGAACTCTGGGGATTTTGTCCTACATGTTTAGATAGTGCCTTAGAAATTCGTTTCATCATCCTTCAGAGTCCTCTAAGGAGAGTATCTGAAGCGGAGGAAATAACCTATTTCCCTAATAACTCAATAACCCACCTCCTAATAACCCAAATTCTTACCTAGGATTCTGGCTTTAGCTCCGAAATAGGATCTGTTGCTTTTCTTCTGGAAATTAAATAAAGATAGGATAATCCCCCACCAGCTATTCCTGCCATAAAGGAAAGGGCCACCGCCCCGACGGCATACTGTAAAAGGTTATCCTTAATATTTTCAAAGGATAATCCTTGGGTAAACAATAGGTTGTTTTGTGGATCCGTGACAATTAACCCACCAATTTTATAGCTGCCGTAGATGATAAATGGTATCATCGGAGGGATGCTTATATGGGCGGCAAGCACAAATAAGGCTTTATTAAGTTTCATCAGATGGGCTAAGGTGATGCCCACTAGTAACTGGTAGCCCCAAATAGGGAAAATGCCCATAAATATTCCGAAGCCAATGGAAAATGCTTTCAGGTGGGGGGATTCGTTTGGATCAAAGAAGTTATTTCTTATAAAATTACGTATGTTTTCCCTGGTCAGTGATTTGAAGAATCTTTTGGGAATGTAGTATAATAGGGCCAGGGTGACCAGATAGGTGTTCAATACACTTATTCTGCTAAAATCTTTGAAGGGCCGGAAGTGGGAGATTCTCTTTTGTCCTGGTTCATAATGGACTTTAATGGGAATGTTTTTGACCGGAATGCCTTTCCATGCAGCCTTAACTATTACTTCAACTTCAAATTCAAACTTGTTCGTTACAAAAGAAAGGTTTTGCATATCCCTGATTGGGTACAGGCGGAATCCGGATTGGGTATCCTCCATTTTTATTCCTGTTTCAACCTGAAACCAGAAGTTTGAAAATTTATTACCAAAGCTACTTTTCCCTGGCACGTTTTCCTGGGTCATATTTCTGGCACCGATTACTAAGGATTTTGGCTCTTTCTCCAATTCATCCAGAAATAAAGGCAGGTCCGAAGCAAAATGTTGCCCATCGCTGTCAATGCTAATAGCAAAATCATAACCTTTTTCGAGGGCTATTTTAAAACCGTTTTGCAATGCCCTTCCTTTTCCAAGGTTGGTTTGATGGGTATAAATTGTTGCTCTATTTTTATAATCTTCAAGTATTTCAGGGGTTTTGTCTGTGGCTCCATCGTTTATTACAATGACAGCATCTGTAAAATGCAGCACTTCTTCGAGTACTGTTTTTAAAGTGCCCTGGTTATTATAAGTTGGAATAATAACGCAGCAATTGTTTTTCCTGAATCGGTCTATTACAGACATTGTTTTAAGTTAAAGCGAAATTTCCTTTTAATTTAAAATTGGGAGAACCATCCTTAAGGGTCGACTCAATAGTTACCTTTAGGTTTTTCTCTTCTTCATGAATGTCCAATTTAAATTGGATATTGGAATCCTGGTTTGGATCTACAACTTTTAGAAATTTTATGGTTCCTGCACTAAGCAACCTGCATGACTGCTTCTTTATTTCCATTAACAGTTCCTTTACCATTTCTATCTGGCAAACACCGGGTAGTACAGGTTGTCCGGGAAAATGCCCATCAAATATGGAATGGTCTGCATTTACGGTTATATCCGCAATGTATGTTCCGTTGCCTTCATCTTTTAGAGATAAAATAGAATACAAACTATCTTTCAGCATTGTTGATCTTAAGGAGGTTTAAATTAATGTTTACTTTCAAATGGCTGTGATCCAATGTAATGTTTTCTGGTATTTCATGGTCGCCATATGTAAAAGTGGCTTTTGTTTTAAATATATTCAAATGAGATTTATTTTCTGCATATAAAACCCTTTGTGCTTCAGGATCTATCTTGGCTTTTACTTTCAGGCTTTTTTTTACTTTATAATATAGGTGTTCTTTATTACGGTTTATTTCTTTTACCTTTTTAGGGTCTTCCAGCATTGTTAGTAATATCATCCTAAAATCTCTTTCAATTATCTTTTCCACTACCTTTTTATCCATCTTTTCCATGGATTTTATCCAGGTAATGCCTTTTTCGTTCATTTTGAATTCCATAATGGACGGTCCAAATTTTGAAAGAAGTACTACGTGATAGGTGGATTTCTCTATCTGTTTTAAGACCAATAATCCGCTTGCCTGGAAATCTTTATATTGAAAAGTAGCATCGTAAATCAGGCCGTTTGTTGCATGAGTAATATAGGGTTTGGGAATATCTATATTTTTTTGTTTTCCTGAGATGCAGGAGCTTACTCCTAAGGCAAGAGAAACGATGAATAGGACCTTATTTAACAGAAAAATTCTCATCCGATATAGGCTCATTCATTTTTTTGTTGAAGAAACTTATAAGTGTATAATCTCCCTCGTTTTCAATAAGCTTGACTTTAGATACTGAAAAGTCCTGACGGTCAAAGTAAACTTCTATTTCATTTAAGTATTTCTTCAATTGTTCTTCTTTTGGGGTTAACCTGGTAAGGAACGTTTCCTTTCCCTCAAGATATTCAATAGAGAATTTACTTTCATCCAGAATATTTCCCTGTACGCTATTGATAAGTAATTCATTGATCTGCTTAAAGGTCTGGCTTCCGGCAATGTCCATAGAATTTACCTTTCCCTGATCTTTTACGATTATCTGCTTCCCGTTCAATATAATTATATACTGAAAAGGATCATTGTATTCCCACCTTAATTGATTCTCTTTTTTAAACAGCATCGTACCTCTCGAATTTATTTTATTTGAAAGAATGGAGAGGTATTTTTCCTGCTTAAAGGAAGCTTTAATAGTGTTTGTGCTTGCAGCCATTTTAGTTATTCCGGCCTTAAAAGCGGCCACGTCTTTCATGGAGGTAAAAGGATCATTCTCTGTTGAGAACGAACATAAAAGAAGCATGGAGAATACTATGATAAATGTGCGCATATATTAATTTAAATCAGGAACAAATACACATGTATAGTTATGTTCTTTGGTATATAGCAAAATTGCTTCCAAAGTTTTTGCCGTATCCGGCCGGTCATCGTGTAGCAATAGAATCGCTCCCGGTTTTATTTTTTTTAGTACCCTTTTGGCTACTTTTTCGGGATTTTTAATGGTCGTATCAAAAGAACGAATATTCCAGCCCAATACTTTCATTCCACATTGTTTTATTGCTTTGGCAATGGATGGATTTGTCACACCAAAGGGGGGGCGGAAAATCTTACACTTTTCCCCTGTAGCGTCTGTAATTGCCTGGTTTGTTTTTCTAATTTCCCTGATTATACTTTTTTTTCCAAATAAAGAGAAAAAATTACTGTGGGAATAGGAATGATTTCCAATCAAATGCCCTTTTTTTACTATTTCTCTCGCAATCTCAGGGTTTTGCTCTACTTTATTTCCTATGCAGAAGAAAGTTGCTTTTGCCCCATATTTATCTAAAAGATCAAGAATAGGAGGGGTGTTGTGTTTGGATGGGCCATCATCAAATGTTAAAGCTATGGTCTTTTCCGTTGTCTTAAAAGAATTAATGGATCGGATAAAGAAATTGAGTTTGATGTCCGCAGATCCAAAAAATAGTATAACCAGAAAAGCTGCTGTGGGTAACAGGTAATAGGTGAATGGTATAGAGACAAAGAAATAATCCATTGCCAAAAGCAAGAGGATAAGTACAATATATATGGTTCGGACGATTATAAAGGCTGACATTTTGATAAAAGGATTAGCGTATGGTATTTGCCTTTGTAATGATTGTATAGCAGTATATTTTTGATGTTTGAGGGAGCATCTCCCGACCTTAAAGTATAGTTGAATATTTCCTGCTTATGCAAGGTGTTTAGGGCAAGGTGGAGCCCGAATGCAGATGCGGTAAAATATTCACCACATAAGTTTTTAAAAGACAGAATGGTCTTATTAGGGAAAATACGATCGGTTAATTTGTGGTAAATGGCATCATTCCTCGTGCTTCCGTTAAAGCCCATCATTATGGCATCCAGTCCATCTGTTTGTACTGCGGATTTTGCCATAAACTTGCTTATCTGATCTTCAATTTCCTCTTGCCCCTTGGGGTTATAAAAGCAGTGCATGTCTTCCAGGCACGCCATGGCAGATGGGCTGTTCTTTGCTGATAAAGAGAAGAAAGTTGCTCCTTCTCCTGTTGCCGGCAAAGAATCCGTGGCTTCTAATTTAGGATACCTGTCTCCTGGCTTGTCAGCACAAGCGCTTTCTTTGAGAACTTCCGACAATGTTTGTGTGATTTCGTCCACTCCTCCAAGCAGTACATCGGATACACCTTCCTTAAGCTGCATAATTCCATCTTGCAGGGCATTTTCAAACGAATGGCCTCTTTGGGCGTAGGTGAAGTTATGGTTTGGACATTCTAATAATAAAGCAATTTGTCCGGCAATTGTATTGTGCGTGGATTGGATAAACGAAGTGGGGGAAAGTAAGCCTTCTTTGTTTTCTATAAGATCGGTCAGGAATTTTTCGGTGTCTTGCAAGCACCCCAGTCCGGTGCCTACC
The DNA here is from genome assembly GCA_046313675.1 of Cytophagaceae bacterium. Classification (GTDB taxonomy): domain Bacteria; phylum Bacteroidota; class Bacteroidia; order Cytophagales; family Cytophagaceae; genus JBKBXU01. The sequence continues at coordinate 7,246 of JBKBXU010000119.1, read as the reverse complement.
AATATAGCGCCAGGTTGCTCTGTTTTTGCCTGTGACAATGTTTTTCCGGCAGCAGCAACGCTCATCTTTATGATCCTGCTCATCCTCCTGGATAGCCTTGGATCTATGTAATTTTTATAATCAGGTTCTAAGGCAGAAAAATAGTCTTCGCCCGGTGCCAATATCTTTTTTAGATAATTTTCCGCTTCAAAAGTATGTTGCGGTGAAATGGATGAGGTTCCGGTGATGTATATTTTCATGCTATTTTGTGAAAATTAAGGAAGTGCAATTCCCCCCGAAACCAAATGAGTTAGACAAAACTGTGTTTACAGTACTATAGGAAACTTCCTTAAGTGGCGCTTTTGACAGAAGATCCATGGCTTGGGAGAGGTTATAGTTTTGGAATTTTATATTATTGTTTATCGCCAGTAAGGAGAAAACTGCTTCTATGGCCCCTGCTGCACCAAGCGTGTGGCCGGTAAAGGATTTGGTGGAACTATAGTCCGGAAGATTGTCGCCAAACATCAGTTTGAGTGCCGTGCTTTCGGATAAGTCATTGTTGGAAGTGCCTGTACCGTGCGCATTGACATAGTCTATGGTCAATGGTTCTTGTCCCGTCATTGCAATGGCTTTTTTCATTGCAAGGTAAGCTCCTTTTCCTTCAGGGGATGAAGCCGTCTGATGGTAGGCGTCATTGGCATTGCCATACCCGATCAGCTCTGCTAATACCCTGGATTTCCTTTTTTCTACTTGCCTTTCCGATTCCAGTACAAGATACGCAGCTCCTTCTCCAAGATTCAGTCCCACCCGGTTTACATCAAAAGGTTTACACAATTTGGGATCCAGGATTTTAAGGGAATTAAAACCATTGAGCGTAAATAAAGAAAGTGCATCAGTGCCTCCGGTTATTACACAATCTAAATTTCCGGCTTTAATTAACCTGCCTGCTTGCATAATAGCATTTGCAGAAGAAGAGCAAGCGGTGCTTATAGTACTTATATGCCCTTTAATGCCAAAATGATCAGCGATCAATTCACTTCCTGCACCGCAATCGTGCCCGAGGAAAGCAGTTTTATAATCAAAGTTTTTTCTATTTCGTAAAAGTTTATAAGATTGCTCTGAAATATCCATTCCTGCTACAGAAGTGCCGTTTATAAAACCACACTTTTCTAAATCATGTAATCCAGAAGATTCTATAGCTTCTTTTACTGCTAGCACCCCTAATAAAGTAGTTCTTGAAGTGAGATTTTTTATCCCAACTTTTTCTGCCATCTCCTGATTGGATAGTTTAACCTCACCAGTCACCATACTGCCCTTGTGTATAGTATTTAGGTGTTGAGGAAAATCTATACCTGTAGTACTTTTTGTTAGAGCCTCCAGGTTTTTTTCCACACCATTGCCAAGAGCAGATACAATGCCAAAACCGGTAATATAAACTTTGGGGGACATGGCGATTATTTGTGGCTTTCAATATACTCAGCCATTGCAGCAACTGACATAAAGGCTTTTTTTCCTTCTTCTGCATTGGTGATTTTTATTCCATAACTTTTTTCTAAAAGCACAATGAGTTCCAGGGCGTCAATAGAGTCGAGTCCTACCCCTTTCCCGAAAAGAGGTTCATTGGCATCAATGTCTTCTGCTTTTAGGTGCTCCAGGTTGAGATATGAAACTATATCTTGTTTTAGCTTTTCAATTAAATTTTCCATTTATAAAACTATATGTTTTTTAAAATTTTTATCAAATTTATCAATGTATACGGAATCGGATCCTTTTTCTATTAAAAAAAGGTAGGCTGAATATGCATTTTCCAAATAATCAACGTAGCCGGTAATGCAATATTTATAATCTTCAGTATCAAAAAGATTGCAGACATATTGGTGTAATAGCCCGGAATCAAACTTTTCCATTATAAAGCAAGTAGTTTCTCCAGTAATCTGGTGTCTGATGCATATTTCTCCCAACATAATATTAGGCAAGGTGTACACGAAAACAGCCGGGCTTGGAAAGTAGTTTTTGCGGTTTTTGATGGATTCCGCATGTTTCATATCGGAAGCAATAGAGGAATTGGTGTTTCCCAATACCAAGGCAATATCTGAAGGGTCTGTTTTGCTTAATGGATTATCCGATAATAAAACCTCTGCTGCTAAAAAGGCTAGTTTGCAGAGATCGTCCATTTTAAAAAATTTGGGATAATCTGGGTTTAGCAATTGGTATATGTCCCTTGCAAAAACATTAAAAGGTGCTTTTGATGAGTTATTCAGAAGGAGCTTGCCGTTTTTATATACCCCTTTTTCATGTATCTCGCTATATGCTGCTATTACGGGAGTCATTTTTTTCTAAAATTATTGCCGCATTGCAGCCTCCAAAACCTGAAGCTGTTTTTAAGGCATATTTGATGGAAGAAGGTGTGTTTTCCTTCAGTATGTTTAGGGGATTGGAAGTTCCCTCTTGCTTATAGCCTTCTGATTTAATTAGTAAACCTTGGTTCATTTGCCAAATGCTCATGATGGTTTCTAATACACCAGCTGCTCCTAAGGTATGGCCGAAAAATCCCTTCAGACTATTTAATGGGGTAGCGTCCAGGCCAAGATTATGAAATGCAATGGATTCCATTTCATCGTTGTATTGCGTAGCTGTTCCATGAGCATTTATATAGTCTATAGATCTTTTTTCTAAGCCACTGTTCTTTAAGCTTTTTTCAATGGCTATTTTTAAGCCTTTCCCTGTACGGGAGGGTCCTGAAATATGGTTCGCATCATTGGATTGGCCTCCGCCTTTTATTACAGAAAAAGAGGAAGGTGTACTGCATAAACCTGGATCTTTGCTCAGTAGCATGGTGCCACAGGCCTCTCCCAAAGAAATCCCATTTCTCGAAGCATCGTAGGGCCTGCAGGGCTTATCGCTTATGGCCATTAGTGACTGAAAGCCTGAAATGGTAAATTCGCTTAATACATCGCCACCTGTAACCAGCACATGGTCGTAAAGTCCGGAGTCGATCATCTTTTTACCTACTAAAAGAGCGGATACTCCGGAAATACAGGCATTGGAAATAACCAAAGGCTTATTGGGCATATGGAAATATTGGGCTAAAGTATTAGCCATTTCCGATAGTTTTATTCGATCTCGGGGGACGTGCTTGCTTATGGTATTTAGTAAGTCTATATTTCCTTTGGTCGTAGAAACGATAAGTAAAAGCCTTTCTTTGTCTATTCCTGGAACGGTTTGTAGAATGTCTTTTATGGAAAGGATAAATAATTTTTCCAGGGAGGTATATTTTTTAGGATCTTCAAAATCAAAATGGGCATCGATTTTTTCATTTCCAATATGGGCGCCAAAAAAGGTTTCCGGATAAAGCTTGTCATTATTAACTTGGGCTATACCGCTTATGGAACTTTTGAGCGAGTTAAAGTTCAAAGAAGTGGTAAAGCCAAGCGGGCTTATGATGTTATCGGCTACGGAATATACTTTCAAGCTTTCAATCGTTCAAAATTCCATTCTTTCTTTTCCATTCCTGAAAAAAATCAGGTATGGTCAGGTGAAGTTCCCGTTCTTTTGTAAGGAATACCTGCTCGGATTTTCCGGTTGCATAAATTTCGGAAGTATCCTTATTATATATTTTATATTCAAAGATGATTTTTGCAGCAGGGGTATCTATGTATTTTGTTTCAATTACTAAAGGTTCGGTATAGAGGATTGGTTTTTTATAATTGCAATCTATTTTCACAATAGGAATGAAAAAGCCCTGCTTGTATACTTCCAAGTAATGCAGTTTATATTCTTTCCCAAAAGCCTCCCTTCCATCTTCAAAGTACTTAATATAGTGGCCATGCCAAACAATACCCATACTGTCTATTTCACTAAATCTGGCTGTTATTTCTTTGATGTTTATGAGCATTGCAATAGGTTAATCTTCTGATTTGATAAATATTCTCAGTTCACAATGAGCAATTTTCTCCTGCTGTTCATTAAAAACCTCGGCAACCACAACCTGGATATTTAGAAGCTCATTAGTCAGGGTTGTTTTGGTAAATATTTCTTCTCCTGATAGAGGCAATTTATCGACTACAAGATTTTTTATCCCTGCAATATATCCTACCGGTACCGGCAGATTATTATCAATAAATTTTGTGCCGGCAAACAAACCTGCTGTTTGTGCCATATTTTCAACCAGTCCTCCTTCTTTAAATTTACCCTCTTCGACCATGATGTTTCCGGGTTCAATGGTAAGTCCGGATACTAAAAAGTTATTGCCCTTTTCATAGATTTTATCCACCATGACAAAAGGAGGTCTTTGAGGGATGTATGGAAGAAGTTCTTCTCCTTTTTTAAGCGCTTCTTTTTTCATTTTCTTTACTTTCAATGATTCCACCTTTTAAATCTTCACTCCAAAAATCATAGTAGTTAAACCATTGGAATGGATATTTCCTTAATTTATCTTCCAGGTAAGATACATATTTTTCCAATACATCCGATGGTTTTAGGGTGGGGTCTATAACCGCAGGTGTGGAGGATAAATTATAATGATAGTTATTGCCTTTTAAAGCATAGACAAAAACGAAAGGAACTTTAAGTTTGGCAGCCATAATAAAAGGCCCCAGTGGGAAATAAGCCTTTTTTTCCATAAAATTTACTGCCTGCACTCTGCTATCTGCTACGAACCGATCTCCATGCATGCATATGATTTCTTTGTTTCGAAGGGCGTTGCTGATTAAAAATAAGTGAGACATATCCTGTTTTATTGGAATGATGTTAACATATTCATTCTTCATAACTTTTTCGAGGTAGCCTTTGATCTTTTCCTGTTCTGCTTCGAACATCAAAATGTTGATATGAATCTTTACGTCTTTCAACATATAGCCTGCAATTTCCCAATTGCCCAGATGTGCGCTGATAAGAATTCCCCCGGTTTCTTTTAATCCCTTAAGGTGTTCTATTCCGTCATAGGTATAGGTGAATTTTTTTTCAATGCCTGATATAATGGCAATTTTGTCAATTAAACCCTGGCCAAAAACATAAAAATTTTTATAAACAGATACTAATGCTCTGATACGACCGAAAGCGTGTATATCTCTAAAATACCGATAAATGCTTATGGTGGCGGCTGGTGCAAATAAAATAAAATAAGCAGTTACAATTTTTAAAAGGGCATAAGCTGCTTTTAACCCTGCTTTTTGTAATATAAATATAAAAATTTTATACCCTAACAGGCCACCACGTGTTTTACCTTTCCATGTAGTATTATTTGTCTTCAACTCTTTTAATTATGTAATCGTAGAAATCCTGAAAAACCAGGATGCCCTGAAAATCTTCCGGCTTTACTTTAAACCCAAAGTTGCTTTCGATCTCTACTACAAGATCTACATAATCCAGGCTATCCAATTGAAGGGTTTCTTTCAGGTTTGCCTCAGGTTTTATCAGATCAGCGTCAACTTCAAATTCTTCCACCAAAAAACCATTAATTCTATCTATTATTTCTTCCTTAGTCATAAACTTAACTTATTCTCTTATTTATATTTTTTTACTATAATGGAAGAGTTTGTTCCTCCAAATCCAAATGAATTGGATAAAAACATATCAAATTCTTTATCTACTACGTCAAATGCGAAATTAAGATCTTTAATTTCTTCTTCCGGGTTCTGAAGATTAATATTGGGTGCTATGAATCCGTGTTCCATCATAAGCATGGAATAAATTATTTCACTGGCTCCAGCCATCCACATTTCATGCCCTGTCATTGATTTTGTGGAGCTTATGTATGGTTTGGCTTCGCCAAAAACCTGTTTTATTGCTTTGCCCTCATTCAAATCCCCCGCAGGTGTAGAGGTGGCGTGCGCATTTATATATTGTATGTCTGATGGTTTTACTCCTGATTGGGCCAAAGCCATTTCTAGAGATTTTGCTGGCCCTGCCACATTAGGGGCAGAAATGTGTTCTCCATTTGAAGAAAACCCATAGCCAATAATTTCGCCTAATATTTTTGCTCCGCGTCTTTTGGCAGATTCATAACTTTCTATTATGACTGTTGCGGCACCTCCACTTGGGATCAATCCATCCCTGTCCCTGTCAAATGGTCTTGACGCTTTTGCAGGTTCACTTTCACCCAAGGAAAATGTCCCTAAACCATCGAAGCTTCCCATGGAATGATAATTAATTTCCTGTGCCCCTCCGCAAATTATAATGTCTTGCAAGCCGTTTTGGATCATCAAATGTCCCAAACCAATGGAATGGGAGCCACTGGCACAGGCTGCGCTTACGGTAAAATTAATGCCACGAAGTTTGAAAATGGTAGACAAATTCATGGTAACCGTAGAGTTCATGGATTGGAATATGGAGCCACTTCCGATAAGGGTGGTGTCTTTCTTGACACTTAAGGTTTGAAATGCCTCAATACAGGGTTTTGCAGAACTGTCATTGCCATATATAATACCTACATCTATCTTACTAAGAAGTTCTTCATCAATATTGGCATTTCTCAATGCTTCCAGTGTGGCCATATAGGCATACTCTCCCTGATCGGGCAAACCTATCCTTTGTCTCCTGTTCAGAAGTTCCTTCAGGTTGGGAGGGGGGACTACTCCGGTAAGAGCAGATCGGAAGCCCATTTCTTTCCTTACTTCATCTATTCCAATGCCCGAGACTCCATTGTACAAAGAATTTTTTACCGTTTGGAGATCTTGTCCTATGCAGGAATAAATCCCCATTCCGGTGATTACGACCCTTCTCATTTTATTAAAAACTTAATTTTCATGACAATAACAATGTGTTTAATATAACCCTCCTGTTATAGAAATAATTTCCCCGGTTATATAAGAAGCATTGGGTGAGGCAAGAAAGCCTACCAGGTCCGCTACTTCTTCCGGGGTACCAAATCTTTTGAGAGGAATATGTGTCTTATATTGTCCTTCATCTATATCGCCAGTCATATCTGTTTTGATAAAACCCGGCGCTACTGCATTTACTGTTATATTTCGTCTTCCCACTTCTTGACTTAAGGCTTTTGTCGCACCAATTACAGCAGCTTTAGCGGCAGAATAGTTGGTTTGCCCGGGTAAGCCTTTTATTCCCGACAAGGATACGATATTAATGATTCTGCCATACTTCCCTTTAATCATTTCAGAAACCACTAATTTGGTCACATTATAGAAGCCTCCAAGGCTGATATCCACTACTTCGTCCCATTGCTGATCTTCCATCCAAAGCATCAGGTTGTCTTTACGTATACCAGAATTGTTTATTAACACTTCTATTGCATCGTTCGGGTTGTTGG
>JBKBXU010000118.1:8294-12714 GCA_046313675.1 Cytophagaceae bacterium | reverse complement strand
TGCAAAAGTTGAATTTGAGGCAGAATTTACCTGCAAAGTTTATAACGGAAGTGGTGCTTCAAAAACACTGAAAAATTGCCAGATAAAACATTCATTTGAAAACCTGCAATAAAGGCTGCTATCGTACAGCTTCTTTAATTGCTCCTATGCTTTTTAACCATTCTATGGCTTCATTCTTTTTTAAAAATATCTTTAATTGAGTTTTGGGGTTTCCGATGATTTGATAAAAAGAAGCCATTACCTTCTGTGCCGGATTGCTTACAATTATTGCTACGGCCGTTACCAGTTTAATGGCGTCTCCCTGACTCATATGGTTCATGGCATGCCGGTCTGCATATTTTATATTGCCAAATACAATTACAGGGCATTCAATTCCTTCATGCATATTTAAACGTTCCTGCACAATTATTTTAGCTTTTTTCAGATCAATGGAGCAGTTGTTAAGAAAACAGGCGTATACAATACCATCTTCTTTCCATATTTCTACATAACTGTTTTTAAACCTTTTTGTCATTTATTTAGAATCTAAGACATTTATTGATTTAAACCACTCAACAGCGTCTTCTTTATTTTCGAAGACTTTTGATTGAATGGGTGGTTTCCCTATAGTAAGAAAAAATCTTGCCAAAACTCTGTGAACCGGATTGGTAACAACAATTGCTCCGGCACTTACGTGTTTAATGGCATTTCCTTTGGACATGCACAAAAGAGCTTCTCTGTCAGCATACTTTAATTTAAAGCCGTAGGCAATAACAGGGTATTCTTCTCCTTCGTGCATGTTAAGCCTTGCCTGCACAATAATTTTGGCTTTCCCCAGATCAATGGTCGCATCGTTAAGAAATCGAGTGGAGATAATCCCATCTTCCCGCCATATCTCTACATACTCATTTTTGAAATAATTAAGATTCATTTTTTATCTGTATATTTCTGCTTTTTACACCAAGCAACAGCTTCACTTTCTGTATTAAATACCTTTGTTTTGACCTCCGGCTTGTCAATTGTTAAAAAAAAATTTGCGATAAACCGATGTACAGGGTTGTCCACGACAAGGGCTCCGACACTAATGTGGCGTATACCATCATCTTTGGATAAATATTTTAAGGCTTCCCTGGAAAAACACCTGGATTTATAACCAAATACGATGACAGGCATGGAATTCCCATTATGAATCTTTAAGCGTTCTTCAGCAATTTTTTTTGCTTTTGGCAAATCAATATCATTTAAACATTTCATAAAAATAATTTCGTCCTGAACCCGGATTTCTACATAATCATTTTTGAAATAATTGGTTGTCATATTATCTTTTCTTTTTTACGCCCCTGACTGCCTCAGCAGTCCAGGGGTCTTCGGGCCAGAAATGCTTTGAATATCGTACTCTTAGTTCTTTCCTCACTTCCGGATAGGTATTCTCCCAAAAGCTTTTAAGGTCTTGCGTTACTTGTACCGGCTTATAACCGGGAGATAACAGATGGAGGAGAAGGGATGTGCTGCCTTCATTGATTTTTGGGGTTTCGGCAAGGCCAAATAATTCCTGTAAACGTACTGATAAAACCGGCTGGCGTCCATCTGTAAAATATTGTACAGGAATAAAAGATCCGGAGGGAACCTTCAGTTGTTTTGGTGCCAATTCATCCAGCTTCTGTGGTAGCGGCCATGGAAGCATACCGGTAAATACGCCTTCGAGATCCAGTTTTTTGAAATCTTCACGCTTCCTTATTCCGGAAAGGTATGGAGACAACCATTCTTCAAGGGTTTCAAGTAAATGTTCTGTACTTAAGTCCGGCCATTCTTCTTCCTTCCTCCAATTCCGTAAGCTTTGTACCCTTGCTTGTAAGTTCACTGAATCGTCATTCCAGGGGAGCATTTGACTTCCTTCCTTTCTGATGGCATTGCAGATCACCCCAATTTTCTCCTTTTCCGGAATGCTGTTTAGTTGACTGTGCGAAACCGTCAGGTCGCCTATTTTTATTTCCCTATGGGCAATCAGGCAATCTTTACGGCTATCCCATAAGACCACATCTTTACTGTAAATATATTCCGGCAGATCCTCAGGGTTTAGGGGCGAGGCCAGGTAGATACGGCCTTCATTTGTTCCTGCATCCATGTGTGCAACAGCCAGCCATTCCTCCAAAAGCAAGGGGTCACTTTCATGCAATCGGGCCGAACGGCTGTTGGCCAGTCGGTAGGAGCCATGGTCTTTTTTCTTGGCAATTCTTTCCGGATAGGCAGAAGCCACTAATGCCCCTGTTTTAAATGGGTCGGGGGTACTATTGTCCAGGTCTATTTTAAATAGTTTTCGATAGTAGAAGGCCGTTCGCTCACAACGTTCCAGTATCTGCCTGTTTGCCCCACCTGGTTTTTCTCTCCATCTTCTTAAAGCTTCAACGCGTAGATTGAAGTCAGACCCAGCATCTTTTGGAAGTGGGTCGCGTTCTTCCAGGATGGCAGCTATGTCGGTAGCCAATGCCAGGAATTTGGCATCCTTGTTTTTTAATAACATATGGGCAATTCTGGGATGGGTCGGCAGTTCCAGAATTAGGCGTCCTCTCTCAGTTATTTTGTCCTCTTTCAGGGCTTCAAGATGATGCAATAACTCTTTTGCCTGGCCTATTGCACCCACAGGTGGAGGGGTTAACCATGCAAGTTTATTGGTGTCGGTAATGCCCCATTGCGCCAGTTCCAATAGCATAGGGGAGAGGTCTGCTTCCAAAATTTCAGCGACTCTTGAAGGCTCCAGGTGCCTGTGTGAATTTTCTGTCCATAAGCGGTAACATTTTCCGGGGCCAAGTCTTCCTGCCCGACCGGCTCGCTGATCGGCAGAATCGATCGTAACTTTTACTGTTTCTAATCGGGTGAGTCCACTTTTAGGATCAAAGCGTGAAACTCTTGACAAGCCACTATCTACCACCACCTGTATGCCTTCAATAGTAAGTGATGTTTCGGCTATTGACGTTGATAAAACAATTTTACGCTGTCCTGAAATTGGACTAAGGGCTTCTTGTTGTTTTTGTTGGGGAAGGTCTCCATATAAAGGTAAATTTCGAGCTTGGGGCAATGAGCTTTCCAGCAGTTCTTTTGTTTTCAGAATTTCTGATGTACCCGGAAGAAATGCCAAAATATCACCCTCAGTTTCCTTGTACGCCTGTTTAATTACCTTTTCCATTGCCTGGGAAACAGATGTCCCCGGGTCTTCTTTTGCATAAAATATTTCGACCGGATATTGACGTCCTTTACTGGTAATTATTGGAGCATTATCCAGGAGGGCAGAAAGTTTTTCCCCTTCCAGAGTTGCCGACATGATCATGATTCGGAGATCCTCCCGGAGTATTTGTTGTGCTTCCCTACACAAGGCCAGGGAAAGATCGGCATGAAGGCTTCGCTCGTGAAATTCATCAAATATTACGAGTCCGATACCGTCAAGACTATTATCTTTTTGAAGCATTCGGGTAAGAATGCCTTCCGTGACCACCTCTATGCGCGTGGCGGAGCTTACTTTTGTTTCAAAGCGGATTCTATACCCGATGGTCTGGCCTGTTTCTTCATCCAGTAGCTGTGCCATCCGATTGGCTACCGATCTTGCTGCCAGACGACGGGGTTCAAGCATCAGTATTTTTTTTCCTTGCAGCCATTGTTCTTCCAGTAATTGAAGCGGAAGGATCGTACTTTTACCCGCACCCGGAGGGGCTTGCAGGATAACGGTGTTGGTTTCTGCCAGTCGCTTTTTTAGTTCCGGCACAACCTCCAGTACAGGGAGTGATTCCTTCATACTATTTTTACTCGAAATGCTAAAATTCTGAAATATCGGGCAAAATTCTAACTGCCTGTAAGTTTTTCTTCATTCTGCCTACTTTATATGTGTAAATAATTGATTTAGCGCAGCTTATTTTTTTCGTAGGATTGTCAGACGTGCTTAGTTTGTTGAAAATTTAGTGCATTTTGTGGATTCCGGTCAATATTCATTACTTTAGGTGAAATTTACATTGGTAGATAAATTAAACGATTAGTATGGGTAATTCTTATAGGATTTTTGCCACTTCAGGATCAAAAATCCTGGGTGCTTCCATCGCAAAGGACTTGGGAAAGGAGTTGGGTAATCTCCATATGGAGCGTTTTTCCGATGGGGAAATTTTTGTCCGTTTTGAAGAAACCATCAGGGGGAATACCATATTTATTATAGCTCAGGTAAATATGCCTTATAATCACTTGTTTGAACTATACCTGACCATTGATGCAGCAAGAAGGGCTTCTGCAGGAGAAATTATTTGCGTACTGCCTTATTTGCCTCACAGCAGGCAGGAGAGAAGAAATGGGGAACGGGTTTCCATTGCTTCCAGAGTGGTTGCGGATTTTATACAACAATCAGGAGCCGACCGAATTATAACCCTGGACCTGCATTCTGAAATGATTGAAGGTTTTTATA
>JBKBXU010000118.1:0-8284 GCA_046313675.1 Cytophagaceae bacterium | reverse complement strand
AAAATACCGGTTGACCACCTTGATTCAACGTATATTTTTGTCCCTCATATCCGGGAACAACACATCGAGAACCTTTGCCTGTGCAGTCCGGATTTTGGAGGTTTGAAAAGGATAAAAAAGTATAAAAATATTCTTGGTGGTGAAATGGCGGTCATTAGCAAGGAAAGGCTAAAACCCAATCAGATTTCCAGTATGGAAATTATCGGAGATGTTTCGGGAAAAAATGTGGTGCTGGTGGATGATATGATTGATACCGCCGGGACACTCTGCAAAGCCGCAGAACTCATTATGCAAAGTGGTGCTGCCTCTGTATGCGCCTATGCCTCGCATGGTATCTTTTCGGGCAAAGCATCTGAAAACATCGATGCCTCTCCTCTCAAAAAGATCTATGTATCCGATAGCGTTCCCTTTAAAGCCAAATCAGATAAAATTGAAATAGTGAGTACCAAAGAGCTGTTTGCTATGGCCGTAGACCGGCTTTTTGGCCATAAGAGCCTGAAAGATATTTATGTTGAAAAAAATCTCTGAAAAATAAAGGTGTGTTTTTAAGTATTTATTTTTAATTTACCTGAGGTATGGATTCAAAACTAAGTGATCAGATAAAAGAAAAAATTCAGGAAGAAATTGCCAAGACCGAGAAGGTGATTGTTATGTACAAGGAAATGTCCAAACCGGTTTCTCCTGAGAATGCCATAGGCAGAATTTCCCGTATGGATGCTATCAACAATAAAAGTATAACAGAGGCAGCTTTAAGACAGGCAGAAGAAAAACTTTCAAAACTTCAATATATGCAAACTCAGGTTGGGAAAGAAGGTTTTGGGATTTGTTCCAAATGTCATAAGCCTATACCGGTAGGCCGCTTACTGCTCATGCCTCAAAGCTCATTATGTGTAAATTGTGCCAGATAGCGGTTGTTTGAATTTGTCTGCTTTTTTCACATTAAACTATAAATATCACATCCTTTGGAAGCAATAATCCTTATCGTATTGGCCATCCTTGTTGTGCCTATAATTATTTTAATTACTATAAAGAGCAGCATTAATGGCAGGCTGGATGATGTCAGCCGAAAATTGGAAGAGTTAAGAAAGGAAGTCCGGCAGATGAATGTCGCCCGGGAAGTTCCTGTAGCTAAAGCTGCCCCGGAACCTCCGCGAGAGGTGAATGTTCAGGTAGAAAAAGCACCACTTGCAGAAGTTGTAAAACCAGTCCAGGATTCGCCTGTTCCTGCACCCAAACCTGCTATTCCCGTTTCATCCCATGTGCCACCGCAACGTCCGCCGGTTAAACCTGCACCCAAGGAGAAAAGAAAATCTTTTTTAGAACGGAATCCGGATATGGAGAAGTTTATTGGGGAGAATCTGATGAACAAAATTGGCATTGTAATCCTTGTCGCAGGCATTGCCATATTTGTTAAGTATGCCATTGATAAGGATTGGATCGGCCCTGTGGGACGTGTAATGATTGCCGTACTTTCGGGAGGGATGTTAGTGGGAGTCGCACATTACCTACGTAAAAATTATAAGTCCTTCAGCTCGGTGCTATTGGGTGGAGGTATTGCCGTATTATATCTTTCTGTGGCCATGGCCTTTCATTTTTACAGCCTGATCAGCCAGCCGGTAGCCTTTGGCATCATGGTTCTGATCACAGCCTTTACCGTAGGGTTTTCATTGTTGTACAATAGAATGGAAATTGCCATCCTGGCCATTCTCGGAGGTTTCGGGACTCCTTTTATGGTAAGTACCGGGGAAGGTGATTATGTAATTCTGTTTAGTTATATTCTGCTTCTCAATACCGGAATGCTCGTTTTGGCATGGTTCAGAAAGTGGTATCCTATTAATGTTATCTGTTATGTACTGACCATTCTCCTTTATGGTGGATGGTTTGGTTCTAAAGTGGTAGGTTCCACAGATGCACCTGTTATAGGAGCACTGGTGTTTGCCTCCTTATTTTTTCTGGTGTTCGTGCTAATGAATGTGGTATACAACCTTAAAAATAGCCGTAAATTCGACGCTTTTGATTTTAGTATCATCTTAAGTAATACCTTTCTCTATTTTGGAGCTGGTTTGTACTGTATAGATGTTATTGGCAATGGTGCTTTCAACGGCCTTTTTACAGCTTCTATAGCTATCTTCTTTTTCGTTAGCTCCTTCGTGCTGTATAAAAACAGCAGAATAGACAGAAATCTTGTGTTTTTGTTCATAGGACTTATCCTTACCTTTTTAAGTCTTGCAGCGCCAATACAATTAAAAGGAAATCATATAACGTTATTTTGGGCAGCAGAAGCCGTTTTGTTATTATGGCTTTCCTTGAAATCCGAATTGAAAATTTTAAAAACCGGATCCGCCATTGTGTTGCTTCTTATGGCTTTTAGTCTGCTCATGGATTGGGGGAATGTCTACAAAGAAGCTGTTTCCATGGATGTAGAAGGGATGAATATAATCTTCAATAAGCATATTTTAACCGGTTTGATTTCTGCCCTTTCTGTATTTATGTACATGCGTTTAATCAATGCAGCAGGAGAAAAATTGATTTTTAACACAGTAGATGCCCTGAAAAATACCCTGTTTAGCGCTTTTCTGGTTATTTGCTATGCTACATTGTTGCTGGAGATAAATTACCACCTTCATATTTCTCAAAAACCTGTAGCCTTTTTGGAGGTAGCCGGATGGAGCTTTACCGGTGTATACCTTCTGGTTCTATTCCTGTTGGTCAGGTTAAAAATAGCCCAATTTCTTAAGCCAGCCTTGGTGGTTCTTTCTTTGCTAAGTATGGTATATGCCGTATTTGATTTTCATAGCTCTGTGATTGATTTGCGGGACGGATACCAGATGGGGGAGTATCCTTTATATTTTTTTCTGATTCATTTAATCAACGTATTTGCCCTTACAGCCTTGTTATTCTTTATTTTCCCTTTTGTGAAAGAAATTGTCAAAAATTATAATTGGGATAAACGCGCCTATCCTGTGTTCGCTCTATTAATGCTCTTGTTTTTTATAAGCAGTGAATTAGATCATTTTATAGTTTTAAGCCATCATCCAAATGAAATTGGTGAAGCATTGAGTATTTCACATAAAGTAGCTTATCCCATTGCATGGGGCATTTTTTCTTTTGTTTTAATGATCGTTGGAATGAAAAGGAAGCAAAAGTATATACGGTTTGCTTCGTTGATACTTATCTGCGTAACCCTCGTGAAACTATTCGTATATGATATTAAAAATGCTTCTGAAGGAGGGAAAATTGCGGCTTTTATATCGCTTGGCCTATTGTTGCTGATTATTTCATTTTTATATCAGAAGCTTAAAAATTTACTTATTGATGGAAATTCAAAGACGGGTGGAACGGTATTATGATAAAAGTTAAATGGATTTTACCGGTTTTGATGTTTATGTCCTGTGGCATTATATATGGACAGGGTTTTAAGAAACAGGCGGCTCTTCCGGTGGTAGCGGAAGATGCTTATTATAAAATTGCCCTGCCACCTGAAATATTGGGCAGCCTTCGGTATGATTTTGCCGATATCCGGATTATGGACAAAGAAGGATCAGAGGTACCTTATGTCATATCCAGAGAATATAAGCAGACTGGAAATCCTGAATTTATAAAGTACGAGATTTATGCACGAAACACGGAACAAAGGTGCTGTTCGGAGCTCATTATTCATAATTCTGAAAAGAAAGCAATTGATAGAATAACTTTTAGAATAAAAAATGCAGACACAGAGAAAAAGCTTAGGATAAGCGGAAGCAATGACAGGGAAAATTGGTACATCATTAAAAAGGAATACTATTTAAACAACCTGTTTGATCCTTCAAAGCTTATTTTTGAAAAAGAACTCCGCTTTCCCCTGTCGGATTATGAGTTTCTGAAGTTTGAAATGGGGGATTCACTCAGCAGTCCTCTTAACATACTGGAAGCCGGATTTTATGTGCAGAATTTATCCGAAGCCGTATATGCAGACCTGCCTGATGCTCGAATAATACAGGTTGACTCGGCCAGGAAAACCATTATTGATATTCAGTACCCATCTTACTTGTATGCCGACAGGGTTATTTTTAATATTTCTTCCGACGGTAAGTATTTCCGGAATGCAGAATTAATGATTCAGGGTTTAAATGGAGATACGAGCGGTAGGTATTTTACTGTGAAAAATTTCAGTTTACGTTCCGAAATCGACAATGTTGTAGATTTGGATTTGTTGAAATTCAGGAATGTACGTGTAGTTATCGATAATAGGGATAATCCTCCATTGAAAATTGATCAGCTCAGGTTTCAGCAGATTTTAACTTGTTTAAAAGCAGAATTTAAGAAAGACAATGCCTACTATTTATTATTTGATCACAAGGAAATAAGTGCTCCTGATTATGATCTGAAATACTATGCTGATAAAATTCCTGGTGATATTGAATTATTGACTCCCGGCAACATTGAAGTTTTGTCAGGGCAGGCTTCAACGGAAGTGCATGTTCCGTTTTTCCAAAACCCTGTTTTTATATGGATTTCTTTGGGCATCGTAGCCTTATTACTGGGTTTTATGACTTACAGAATGGTTGCGGACATGAACAAAGAAAAGAAGAATGTCTGATATGCTTTCTGAAAGCTCTATTCATAGGAAAGGCAGATTTTTTCTATTTAACAGAGATTACATTGCCGAATTTGTCTATGGTGGAATTGATGGAGCCATTACCACATTTGCCGTCGTGGCGGGGGCTACCGGGGCAGAGCTTGACCTGTCCATTGTCGTAATCCTGGGTATTGCTAATCTTGTGGCAGATGGTTTTTCTATGTCAGTGGGTAATTTTTTTAGCACCAAAGCCAATAGAGATGCCTATGATAAACATAAAGCTACAGAATATTGGGAAGTTGAAAACCTAAGGGAACAGGAAGTTGAAGAAATCAGGACAATATACCGTCAAAAAGGATTTGAAGGAGATCTTCTAGAGCAGGTAGTCGGGGTTATTACATCCAATAAAGATGTATGGGTAGATACCATGATGAAAGAAGAGTTGGAATTGGCCAAGGATGACAAAACACCTCTAAAGACGGCATTTGTTACCTTTTGTGCTTTTATTGTGATAGGTTCTATACCATTGTTAAGCTATTTTATAGAAATAGTTTCTTCTTCCGGTAGGCAGGAAAACCTTTTTATCTACTCTTGTCTGCTAACCGGGCTTGGCTTAAGCATTGTAGGAAGTTTGAAGAGTCTGGTTACCCGTAAAAATCCATTGATAGGCATATTGGAAACCCTAACCTTGGGAGGTGTTGCGGCATTTATAGCCTATAGTTTGGGAGATTTTCTGCGGAACTTGTTTGGTTAAATAGAAATTACTGAACATCCACCGCTTTTATCCTTAGGGCGACGATGACTGCAAGAATACTAGCGATAACAGCAAAATATCCAGCTCTTTCAAAATACAGTATTTGACCATCCGGGGTGGAGGATAAGATTAATCCGGTTAGGAAAGCTGAAAAACCTGCCGACAGTTGTTGCACCGAGGAGCTAATGCTCATAAAACTTCCCCTTTTGGAAGGCTTGACAGCGGAGGTAATCAAGGCCATAGCCGGTATCATACGTCCACCCATAATGATAAAAAGAAATGTCGTAACTACCAATACGACGGGCATGGTAGTGATTGATAGATGGGTTATAATCAAAATCGGGATCAGAGAAAGAAAGACGGATATTTTAAAAATATACGATTTCCCAAATTTATCCGCCAGCTTTCCTGTTAAGGGGCCTGTAAATATGGTAGCGGCACCTCCAATAAGATAAATATACGTAAGATCGTGTTCTGTAAAGCCCACATTTGCCACCATGTAGGTGCTGATGAAGGGTAGAACGGTGAATTGGCCCAGGACAAGGGTGACCATAAGTAACAAACCCATAACCTGGTTTTTATCAGCGGCTATTTCCTGTAAAATTTTAATAGGAGAGGCCCTTAAGCGTTTTTCCTGAATATGACTGTTCATGTTGGGGAAAAAGAATAGTAGGAAGCCGAGCAGGATAAGCGACAAGCCTCCAAGAAAGAGAAAAGGTGCATGCCAGCTAAAAATATTGGCTATATACAAACCGAAAGGTATTCCAAAAACGGAAGCTACAGAAAAGGCCGCCATAACAAATCCCATAGCACTACCTCTTTTTTCGTAGGGGAAGGCATCTCCTACAACGGCCAGAATCAGGGCGGCAATTATCCCTCCAAAGGCACCGGCAAATATCCGTGCTCCGAGAAATAAGGTATAGTCCGGGGCAAGAGCACATGCAATGGTGCTTATGGTAAAGCCGGCAAAGCTTACAAGAATCAATGATTTTCGGTCAAATTTGTCCATGTAAAATGTTCCGAAAAAACCTGAAATACCGGCACTGAAGGTGTATGCCGAAACCAGAATAGAGAATTCTGTTGCATCAATAGAGAAAATCCTAAGTAATTGCGGCCCCAAAGGCATCAGGATCATAAAATCCATAACATGGGTAAATTGAATGGCCGCCAAAAGAAGCAGGAGGAGTTTTTCTTTTTTCAAATGTTTAAACATCTAAATGTATAGGAAAGCTACAAATTAGATTCTGATTTGTTAGATTCATACCATTATTTTTTTTGTTTTTTAAGTCAGGGAGAGATATTCTTTCGATAAAAAATCTTTTATTTTTAGGCTTTTTTAGTAAATTCACATTCCGCTTGAAAAAGTGGGCGTTCTGATTTCATAAAAAGAATCTTTTCTAAGGGCTGACCTCATTTTAAATTCATTTTATGATTACAAAAAAAATATTTAATTAATCATAATGAAGAAATCATATGCAATTAGGTGGTTTCTGATAGTAGCTTTTATTTCTACCACTCAGATTGTTTTCAGCCAGATCAAACCCACAAAAGAAGAATTATCCTACGCTCAGGAACTTAGAAAGAAGTTTCCTAAGGATGACTTTTATTCTACTGAATCTCAGGTAAAATTTTCTTTCGAATACAGTAAGGACAAAAAAGACCTTACTCCGGTGAAAGTAAATGAAGTAAAATCTGAAAGTATTGTGAGGATTAAAGATGGCAAATCAGTGTCATTTGCCAATTCGGTAGGTTATAACAACAGTTCCAGTGTTTCAGAAATTAAAGTGTATGACAAAAAAGGTACTTTAAAGAAATATGATGCCGTAACCCAGAGGAAAACCTATGAGAGCAGTGGGATTTTTCATTCGGATGCGAAGGTTTTCATTTACAGCCTGCATTTTCCTGATCAGGGAAATTTTTACCGATACGATTTATTCAAAAGATACGAGGATGTAAAATACCTGACGGCAGTCTACTTTCATGAGCATTATCCCATTGGTGAAAAAACGCTGGTATTTGAGTTGCCTGAATGGGTCGACGTGGAGTTAAAGGAGATGAATATGGATGGATACGATTTGATAAAATCTGTAACCTCCGATCCTAAGAAGAAAACCACCACGTATTCTTTTACACTAAAAAAGCTTGAGGCCCATCGTTCGGAAAGCAACTCTCCCGGACCAAGTTTTATATTACCACATATTCTGGTTTTATCAAAAAGCTATACAGCCAAAGATGGATCGAAACAAACTTTGTTTAACACCACGCAGGATCTTTATAACTGGTACGCAGGGTTGGTTAAAGAAATTGGTAATGAAACCGATTTTCTGAAGAACCTGGTAGATAAAATTACAGCTTCGGCAAAAACAGATGAAGAAAAAATTGAAGCTATGTTTTACTGGGTTCAGGACAACATCAGGTACATTGCTTTTGAAGAAGGAATAGCAGGATTTAAGCCTGAAAAATGTAATAAAGTTTTTGATTATAAATATGGTGATTGCAAGGGGATGGCCAATCTGCTAAAAGAAATGTTAATAACCGCAGGTTTCGATGCCCGGCTGGCCTGGTTGGGTACACGACACATTGCGTATGACTATTCCATTCCTTCCATTGCAGTGGATAATCATATGATTTGTGTACTCATGTACAAAGGGGAAAAATACTTTCTTGACCCTACAGAAACCTATGTGTCGTTTGGAGATGTAGCTCATAGAATCCAGGGCAGACAAACCATTATAGAAAATGGCGACAAGTTTGAGCTTGCCATGATACCTGAATATTCGAATGAGAAGAATAAGGTTGAGATTATTAGAAAACTCGAAGTTCAGGATGATCTTTTGGTGGGAGAATCCATAGAAAGGTACAATGGGGAAGGTAAGAGAAACATCATGCGTGGGTATAATTCAATTAAAACTGATAAAAAGGAAGAAGCACTCAAAAACTTTTTAAGCGGTAGGAATAAAAACCTCTCT
>JBKBXU010000117.1:0-12718 GCA_046313675.1 Cytophagaceae bacterium | reverse complement strand
TCTGATGTTCCAGAATTATCCCAACATGGCTTACTTCCCCATTTTCATTGGTAAAAAAAGCTACATCGCCTGGTTTATGACTGGATAAGGAAACCCCTATACCGGATTCTGCCTGCTGATAGGCATCACGAGGCAGTTTTATTCCACAAATTTTAAATACCTGCTGTACAAAACCTGAACAGTCGATGCCAAAATGGGTTTTCCCGCCCCACAAATAAGGGGCAGAAAGGTAAAAACAGGCAATGTTTTTTAAAAAGGAAAAATCGGCGTTTTTAACGGGATAAAACACATCACCCTGGAATCTAAACGCTTCTGATTCTATGCTTATCACTCCCTTGTTAAAAAAAGGCAAACTGCAGCCATATATCACTGGGGTCACCCTATTTGTGCCGTGGAGCAAACCAACCAAATCTTTACATACAGGCCATTGAACTGAGTTAAGCAGTTCATAAAATTTATCGGATATGGACTTATATTGTTTCCTGTCAATCCAACCTTCATAACCATCAAAGGCAACCCGGATGCGTATCCACTTCTTATTTTCGCTTACATCAAGTATGAAAAAACTATCCCCGAAGAGTAATTGTGTACTGATCTCCGCATCATCGGAAGGCAGGGTGCGTACAGGAACTATACTCAAATGACATATTCCGTAAACAGAGGGTGAATTGCCATTTTCGTGCGTATGTACTGCCATATCTTAAAATTTAATACGGTCCAATTCTCTTTTTATATCTTTCTGCTTGATATCTTCCCGCTTATCATACAACTTTTTACCTTTAGCCAAAGCAATCTCTAATTTGGCCAATCCACGATCATTAATGAAAAGTCGGATAGGAATAATCGTCAAACCCTTTTCTTCTGATTTAGTTAGCAACTTCTTCAGCTCCTTTTTAGTAAGCAACAACTTCCTGTCTCTCAATGGATCATGATTATAATAAGACCCTTCATCATATTTTGAAATATGAAGATTCTTGACAAAAAGTTCTTCGTTATTAAAATAACAAAAGCCATCCTGAAGGTTCACTTTCCCCTGTCGTATGGATTTAATTTCCGTTCCCATTAAAGAAATACCGGCTACATAAGTATCAATAAACTGAAACTCAAAAGAAGCCTTCTTATTCCTGATATTTACCGTTTTCTGAATCTTTTCTTTGGACATACTCCTCAATTATCACAGTCAAAAAAAACCAAAGTATTTCTAACAAATCTATGCTTAATTTTCTTTATTTCTAAAACCTCACTTGAAAATGAAGAAAATCCTTTTAATAATATTTCTATTACCCCTATTAACCGAAGTGCAATCCCAAAGTTTTTCCAGGGGAAGCATCATCACCGATGTAGGTATTGGCACTGGAACGTACAGGTGGTTTTCAGATACTGAAAATGGCCGTAGTGAAGCCATATTCTTTCCGGTGAATTTTATGGTAGGCATTCATCCCCGAATCGGCATCAATACAGTATTTCAATACAACAGGTTTCGAATGCAGCCCACAGGTTCTGCCCATGCTATAAATCTGGGAATCGGGCCTGCATTTCACCTTATCACCATGGACAATCTTTTGTTATCCACCCGGTTTATTGCAGGATATTCTAATATGACAATGCCACAGCCTGAGGGAGAACTACAATTTAGGGCACCGGGAGTGAACTTTCAGGGGCTTGTCGATGCAAGATATTATTTTACTCAACGAGTTGGGGTTACCGGATCATTAGGTTATGGAGCCTATCATAACGCTTTAAGAGCGGTGTTCCCGGCAAATTTTCCGTTCAGAGTTTCAGGCGTGCAGGCACTTCTGGGAATAAGTATCAGAAACTATTAAGCATTTATTTTCATTCTGGGCTCTGGATTAACATCTTGTCCACAAAATTGGCCTTTTTGGAATTTAAAATGTGCTGCCATTGCGACCATGGCTGCATTGTCGGTGCAGTATTCAAATTTTGGTATATACACATTCCATCCTCGTTTTTCCGCTTCCTGTTCCATGGTCTTTCTCAACCCTGAATTAGCAGAAACTCCTCCTGCAATAGCAATTTCTTTAATACCTGTTTCTTCTGAAGCCCGAATTAGTTTCTTCAAAAGAATCTTAATCAAGGTATGTTGTATGCTGGCACAAATATCCGGCAAGTTATCCTTTATAAAATCCGGATTATCTTTTTGCCGATCTCGTAGAAAATATAAAATGGAGGTCTTAATACCACTGAACGAGTAGCTCAATTCAGGCATTTCAACATTAGGGAAAGGAAAAGCATTAGGGTTTCCGTTTGCAGCATATTTATCGATCAAAGGCCCACCCGGATAAGGAAGTCCCAAAAGTTTCGCCGACTTGTCAAAGGCTTCCCCTACCGCATCATCTTGAGTTTCCCCCAAAATTTCCATAGTAAAATAATCATTTACCCGCACAATCTGCGTGTGACCGCCGCTGACCGTAAGGCATAAAAATGGAAATTTAGGTTTAGGATTATCTATAAAATGTGCCAAAATATGCGCCTCCATATGATTTATTTCGATTAAAGGAATATTTAGAGCCAATGCGAGTGATTTGGCAAAGGATACTCCAACTAATAAAGATCCTAAAAGACCCGGTCCTTTTGTAAAAGCTACGGCATTTAACATAATTTTTGTTATATTTGCTTTGTTAAAAGCTTCTTCAACAACAGGAATAATATTCTGCTGATGGGCGCGAGAGGCAAGTTCAGGAACTATTCCACCATATTTTTCATGTATGGCCTGAGAAGCTACAACATTGGCAAGAATATTGCCGTTTTGAATAATAGCGGTAGACGTTTCATCACAAGATGATTCAATTGCCAGAATAGTTAAATTCATAGGATTATAAATTGATTCAAATAAAGCACTTTTTGGGTAAATTTTTAAAGGGTTTTTTCAGATTATCCCTTTGTGTTATCTTATTGCTGTTTTTTTTATTTTTTTCCATTATCATAGCACTACAATTTCCACAGGTGCAAACCAGGCTGGTGCAAAAAGCTACCGTATACCTTTCTAACGAATTACATCATGAAATTAAACTTGACGCTATTGACATTGACTGGTTTGATAAAATTAAACTTAAGCATTTAAGTGTTGAGGATAAATATTTAAATCAAATGATCTATGTTGATGAAGCCATCATAGATTTTGATATTGGCTCCTTACGAGATTTTAATTTCCGAATTCAGGATATCGTATTACGTGATGGAAAAGTTAAAGTAGTTAGATTCAGGCCTGATGGAGAAATTAATATTACTGAATTCATAGAATCAATCAGGGAAATGGGCAGCCCAAGGTCTGATTCTTCGTCCTCCTCCCCATTCATTGTGGATAATGTCCGGCTCGAAAATATGCAATTCACCTATTTTGATCAAAGAAAGATCCTTGACAAAGTTGGTTTTGACCATAACCATTTTCACATAGACAGTATATATTCAGATATTAAAGATTTTAAAATCCATGCCGACACATTCTATTTAGGTGTCCAAAATCTTCGGGGATTTGAAAGACAGTCAGGTTTAAGAATTCATAATTTTACCTCAGACTATCTTATCACAAAATCCAAAATGGAGTTTGACAAGCTTGATGCTACAATTGGAAAGAGTCACCTTAAAGAATATCTTCTTTTTGAATACGACAACATAAACGACCTGGCAGATTTCAATGAAATGATTGATGTTACAGCCAAAGTCAATGAATCCACCATATCAATAGATGATCTTTCAAATTTTGTCCCCGTTCTCTCCGGGTATAAAGATAAGATTAATATTTCGGGTGATTTCAAAGGTAAGGTTGAACGATTCGGAGTTCGAAACCTATATGCATCATTTGGCAAAAGCAGTTATATTCAGGGACGTGCAGATTTTAACGGGCTTCCCGATATAGATGAAACTTTTATTGAATTCAAATTTTCTCAATCTTCCATCGCAGCAACGGATCTCAGGCAGTATACCACTAATAAACAAACCTACAAACTCTTCCAGAAATTTGGAAACCTGTCCGGTAACGGTGAATTTGTTGGCTTTACAAGTGACTTTGTTGCCAAGGGAGATTTCAAAACAAATCTTGGAAGATTTGTGCCTGATATAAATTTAAAACTTCCAAGTGAGGTCAATAAAACCCCGACCTACAGTGGAAAGCTTGAAACCTATGCCTTAAATCTTGGAGAAATAACCGAAAACAACATGTTAGGTCTTATAGATATGAACGGCAGCATCAAAGGAAAGGGTTTTACACTGGAAGATGCGGAAATGAACCTGAAAGCTCGAATCTCAAGAGTAGGAATTAACAAATATGACTTTAAGAACATAACTACTAATGCCACTCTCAGCAATAGACTATTTAATGGAGAAATTAGTGTCAAAGATTCCAACCTGATATTCTCTGCAAATGGGAAAGTCGATTTAAGGGAAAATAAGAATATTTTTGATATTGTAGCAAACTTTGAAAGGGCTAACCTAAAGCCTCTTGGATTAAGCACGGTTGAAACACTTGTCAAAACAGATCTTGAATTAAACTTCACAGGTATAGAGCCAGATGATATTGTTGGTAGTGCAAAATTCAAAAACACCTACCTTCTTTACAAAGACAATAAAGAGATATTCATAGATTATTTGTTTGCACAAAGTTTAAAAAATGAAACTGAGCGCTCATTAAATATTCTTTCTGACCTTATAACGGTTGATGCAAAGGGTAATTTTGAATTTTCCCAACTGCTATCAGATGCAGAAATACTATACAAAGAATACCTTCTTGATTTAAAGAATGATCAAAATGCTATAGCTGAATATTATGCCAAAAAGAATGTTGAAAATCTCAACAAATACAACCTGGACTTTAACCTTCATGTAAAAAACGTCAACTCAATTTTATCTATTTATGTACCTGGCCTATACCTGTCCAAAAACCTCCGTATCAATGGCAGTTTCTCATCCGGATATACTTCAATACTAGATCTTCATACTGAAATTGACACACTGCATTACCAGGAAAATGAGCTTTACAACGCTTATTTTGACATTTCAACCTCTAAAATAGCAGACAGTTCACAAGTCTTGGGCATGTTTTATCTTAACAGTGCCAAACAAGTATTTAAAAATGTTCCTTCCACCAGGGATCTTCAACTGGAAGGAATATGGAACAATCGAAACATTAAATTCTTTTCCAGAATTTTTCAGGTGGGCAGTTCAAATGATATACTTTTAAACGGGAACCTTTCTTTTGAAAAGAATAATTCAATTAACCTAACCACTAAAAATTCATTTGTAAACATTCTTAACAAAACATGGAAAATAGCCGACACAACTGAGATTGTTTTCCGAAATAACAACGTCACTTTTACAAATTTCAACATTTCCAACGGAAACCAACAGATAACTTTAAATGGCACCTTATCAGAAAATGATAAGACTCAAAGCGCCCATTTATCTGTCAACAACTTCCAGCTTCAAACGTTTAATCCGCTTATTAAAGATTTGAAGTTACAAGGAATAATGGATGGAAATGTTGTGCTGAATGACATTTATAATAACCTTAATATTGACGGGAATACTTTAATCAAAGGTCTGACTATAGACAATATTCATTTAGGCAATATATCCGGGAACTCCTCTTATGACAATCTTTCCCAAAAGCTCTCCCTTGATATTGATGTAGAAAGACTGGAACAAACAGTTCTTAACCTTAAGGGGTATATTGAAACAGGAGGAGAACTTAAAGACAATGAAGTAAACCTAACAGCTTCTCTAAATAACACAGACCTAAACATTCTCAATTCTCTTTTAAAAGAATATGTATCTGATATTACCGGAAAGGTTACGGGAACCTTCAAGATCACAGGTCCTTTGTCAGCCATGCACTACAACGGCCGAGCCGATGTGCGAAATGGCAAATTTAAAGTTAATTATCTGGGCACAACCTATACATTCGATGATTATATATATTTTGATGAAAACCTTATTGGCTTCCGCAACTTAAAGCTAAAAGATGTAAACAATAACATTTCATATTTGGATGGAGGCTTGTATCATGACAATTTTAATAACTTTATAGTAAATCTCCGTACACGTTTAAACTCATTTCAGGTTTTTAATCTGACAGAAAACGACAATGATCTCTATTACGGAATCGCCTACATGACAGGCACCATGGAAATGCTTGGCACTTTTGCTAACCTGGAAATCACAGCTCAGGCAAGAACAAATAGAGGAACAAGAATTTTCATACCTTTAAATAAATCCGGAGCGCTGGAAAAGCAGGAATACATAAGCTTCAGAAATAAAAAAACAGCCTCTGAATTGACAGAAAAGGAAGTAGATCTTTCTGGAATCAGGCTTGACTTTAACCTGGACATAACCCCTGAGGCTTATACTGAGATCATTTTTGATAAACGTGCCGGAGATATTATCAGAGGTAACGGGGAGGGCAATATCCGTATGGATATTGATACCAGAGGAGACTTTCACCTTTATGGAAACTATAAAATCATTAAAGGAGCTTATAATTTTACGCTGGCAGGCTTAATTAACAAAGAATTTACCATACATCCCGGCAGTGCTATCAATTGGTCAGGGGATCCATACGGAGGTAATCTTGATATAAAAGCAAGTTATGACCAATTTGTGACTTTAAGACCGATTATTCTGGACACAAACCTTGCTGTTTCTGAGGGCAGCAGACGATATCCGGTAAAAACTATACTAAACGTATCAGGCTACCTCCTGGCACCGGACATCAACCTTGATATTAAAATCAGTGGATTCCCTAATAGCCTCGCACAAACAGTAACTGAGTTTGAGTCTGAAATACAATCCAATGACAATGAGCTAAGCAGGCAGGTATTCAGCTTGTTGTTTTTAAATAACTTTGCACCAAAAACCACACTAACTCATTCAAGAAATCCTGGCGGAAACCTAAGTGAAATGCTGTCTCATCAATTAAGTTCATGGCTTTCGCAGGTAGATGATAACCTGCAAATAGATTTAAATCTTAACCAAATGGACCTTGAAGCGCTCAACACATTCCGCTTAAGGCTCACCTATACTCTTTTGGATGGAAGGCTAAGGATAAGCAGAGATGGCAACGTAAACTCGCAGCAAACGCAGAATGACAACAGCATGAATGCCCTGACAAATATTGCAGGAGAATGGACGGTTGAGTATTTGCTAAGTGATGATGGAAAGTTCCGGCTAAAACTATACAACAGAAATAACACCAACCAGTTACTAACCAGCCTTACAAATAACAATAATACTACGGCAGGGTTTAGTATAATGCACACTCAGAATTTTGATAATTTGAAAGAGTTGTTTACCAGCAAAAAGAAAAAGAAAGAAGTTACCAAGGAATCACAGGAAGAATTTCTTAAAAAGCTGGACGAAATTCAGGAGCACCTTCAATACAGGCAAGAGAAAATACAAAATAAAGAGAAAGAAAAAGAGGAATCTGAAAAAGAAAAATCCGAAGAAACTGAAGATGAAATACTTCCTGATATTAACTTAACCAAGCCTAAAGAAGACGACGAAAGTAAAGATGCCGGATAAAATAACTGTTTTTTGGTTTAGAAGAGATCTGCGACTTGAAGATAATAAAGGTTTATTTCTTGCACTTAATGAGCATTTTCCGGTTTTACCTGTTTTTATTTTTGATACAAATATCCTGAATGATCTTGATGATAAATCAGATTCTCGTATCACATTTATCATTGATGCACTTAAAATAATCAATAAAAAATTAATTAAATATAACAGTGGGATCAAAGTTTTAATCGGCACTCCGCTCAATGCATTTCAATCGCTTGTTAAAGAATATGACATTCATAAAGTATATACAAATACAGATTATGAGCCTTACGCCATACAAAGAGATCAGGAAATTGCTTCATTTCTAAAAAGCCGGAACATTGAATTTCAATCAGAAAAAGATCAGGTAATATTTGAAAAAACGGAAGTCTTAAATAATTCAGGCCAACCGTATAAAGTTTATACTCCATATAAAAACAAATGGAAAGAACTTTTTAAAAAAGATTCTACTAAAGAATATCCTAGTGATGCCAAACTGGATAATATATACAAATTAGCTAATACTGAGCTTCCGGAATTAGGACAATTGGGTTTTAAACCCTCTGCTTTAAAAATACCCCCATTTATTTTTGACCAAAATCTTATTAAAAATTATCATTTAACCAGAAACAACCCTTCACTCCCTACGAGCAGAATTGGTGTACACCTACGATTCGGCACCATAAGTATTCGTAAAGCAATCCAAATAGCATGCGAATTAAATGAAACCTGGCTTGATGAATTAATATGGCGGGAATTCTTCATGCAATTGCTATATAACTTTCCAAATTCAGCAACAGAACCCTTTCATTCTAAATTTTCAAGATTAGAATGGATTAATGATGAAGAACAATTTGATAAGTGGTGTAATGGATTGACAGGCTATCCTATGGTTGATGCCGGCATGCGAGAGCTGAATGCAACCGGTTTTATGCATAATAGGGTACGCATGGTAGCTGCAAGTTTTCTAACCAAACATCTTCTGATAAACTGGACCTGGGGAGAACAGTACTTTGCATCTAAGCTTCTTGATTATGAAATGTCCTCAAATGTTGGTAACTGGCAATGGGTAGCAGGGACTGGGGCCGATGCACAACCGTTCATCAGAGTTTTTAATCCGGAACTTCAGGCAAAAAGATTTGATCCTGACCTAACTTATATTAAAACCTGGATTCCTGAAATCGATTCAGAAGAATATCCTAAACCAATTGTTAACCATAAGGAGGCTGTCAAAAGAACTAAAATGGCTTTTGAAAACCTCTAATTAAGCACCTACTCTTTCGCGAAGATTTTGTATCAGATTGTTCCAAAGTTCCTCCAGGTCTTTCACATCTTCTACCTCAGAGTAGTCAACTACCTTTAAAAAAGACGTTTGAGTAAGATCATTCGTGTCGATAAAAAATTCTATATAAGCACAATCTTTACTTTCAGGCGTTCTCGTATCGCCAAATTCAAATTTTATGTATTGATTAGTCTTTTGAGCAACCTTCCTGGCTTTATGCTTAACTCCATCCCATGTAAAATAAAAGCCTTTATCCGAATCTACCTCAACATGATCAGCAAACCATTCCTGCAAGCCTGATGCCGTACTTAAATAAGGAAAAAGCATCTTGGTCGATGCATTTAACTCATACTCTGATATAAACTTAGTTTTTTCCATTACTTCCTTCATAAAATCAAAAAACAATTAACACTAAAAAGCCATAATCCGGTGAAATCTTTTGCAAAAAATTTGTTATGTACTCGTATATGCTTACATTTGCACTCCAAAATAAATGGCGAGGTAGCTCAGGTGGTTAGAGCGCAGGATTCATAACCCTGAGGTCGGGGGTTCAATTCCCCCCCTCGCTACTTTTATTTCCTTCACTAAAAAAACAAATCTAATAATCTTTTTATATTCTCAAACATAAATCTCCGGATAAAAAGATATTTATGTTTTATTTTACTGAAAAACCGTGAGGAATGTTTTGTCAAAGGGAATCTATAATTAGTTTTTGAGGATTGATAAATTCTCTTTAACTTACATATTATGCCAAAACGTTACCTGTTAGTTCTATTAGTAAGCTTTTCCACCATTTTAATTTCCAATGCCCAGCAGGCAATATGGACGTTTTACCAACCTGGAATTATCAGGTATTATTACTTACCGGAAGATTGCTCGCAAATTTCCGGAAGTGAAAATTTCACCAAAACATGTAACGAAAACTATTCAATCATAGAAGAACACTTGGGCCTGCCTTCCAATAACATTACACATATTGCGGTAGGCTCTGATGAATATGTGTATGTCAATACTTCCGAAGGAATTGCTGTAAACCTCCCTCATTGGAAGCGTTTAAATAATTTTAATAGCTCCCTTGTAGAAAACAAGTTTAGAATGATAAGGCAATCCAGTTCAGGTGCAATTGTAGGATTGGGTTTTGAAAGCTTTTTTACATTAAATAATGGGATTTTGAAATCCTTCTTGCAAAATGAGTATCCAGAAATACCCTTTAACTTCTTAAGTCCTGCATCAACTCTTGATGAATCAAACAGAGTATGGTTTTATAATTACCTTCAAAAAGAAATTGTCTCTTTCTCAAATGGAACCTCGATTCGATATGATCGAAACCAAGTTCCTCTTCTGGCAAATGCATCTGTAATGAATGCCATCGAGGAAGATCAGGAAGGAAACATATGGTTTGGACTCAATAATGGGCTATTAAAATTCAACGGTACCTCTTGGAGCTCTTTCACTACTGAAAATTCTGAACTTTCAGATCATAACATTATAGATTTACATTATGATCCAACACTAGGCTTACTTGCTTTAACTCAAAATGCGCTCTTTTCTTATAGCGGAAGTGATTTTGATGAGCATAGTACTTTATCTCCTTTCTTGGAGGATAAAGTACCCGGAAAAGTTGTAGCCGACAATTCAGGCAAATTGTGGATAACAAGCAACCTTGGATTGATAGCTTTTTCCTCTGAGGGAGAATATACATTATACAACTCCGGAAATTCAGATTTGCTAACAGATAACATACTTTCTGTTGCTGTAGACCATACCAATACTGTTTGGATAGGGACAGCTCAAGGTTTAACACAATTAAGTGAAGATGAATGGGAAACAATTTCAGTATATCCTAATCAACTGTTAGAAACACCTTTACATTCTGCTAAATACACGAACAATAGCCTGTTAACCATAAGCAATAATCATCTTTATCAACTGCAAAACGGTCATTGGACAAAACATTCAACAGATAAGGCAGATCCTTTCCTGAACAGCATGACTATAGATTCTGATAATGTAGTATGGTTAGGATCAGACAGTGGCCTTATATCGTATGACATGCACACATGGCATTTTTTTAATACAGATAATTCTGAAATTGAAAGTAACCGTGCATCAAAAGTCTTCTCAGATAGAGAAAATTCGATTTGGTTTTCTGTAAACAATAATTCTTTCTCAAGATTTACCGGTAGCAACTTTGAAAATTACGACGGAACGACAGAGCCAAGCTTTGCGGAAGTTTCGAGTTTTACAGAGGATAATGATGGAAACTTATGGATTTCTGCCTTTTATGATGCAAAAATAGCCCAAAAAACCATCAGTTGGGATGAGTTCGATTTTAGCCATTTAGGATATCCGGAAACCAGGGATTTTGTTTTTGGTAAAAACAACACCGCTTGGATGGCTACAGATAAGGGGCTAATAATAATGGAGAACGGTATCTTCACAAACTACTCCACACTAAATTCGGATCTACCTGAAAACAACTTATATTCTTTACATTACCAAAATGACTCATTATGGATAGGCACCGATACTCAGGGCCCAGTATTATATACCAATGACAGATTCTATACATTTGATTTCAACGAACTAAACTTCAAAAGAATAACGTCAATATCAGGGAGTCCCAATGAGAAAATTGTGTTTACAACTACCGAAGGAATATGGCTACACCATCCCTCTTTACTACCTGTACATACTTCCAACTATGAAAAAATTGAAGACTTTGTAAAAGTTTTCCCTAATCCGGTTTTAAACGAACTATCTATTATTACTTCGGATGAGTATATAGCCAACCTGTATGATATTTCAGGTAATCTGATCTTTTCCCTAAAAAATGAAAAAACCATAAATATGGAAAGACAAAAGCCTGGTATTTATATACTAAGGCTTTTAATGAACGAAGAGTTTAAGGTTTTTAAGCTAATTAAAATATAAGAGAATGCCCAATATAAAGATTTTCATAGCATTTATATTATTATCCAGTCCTTCAGTAGCCCAACAAGTAAACATCAAAGCAGCAGGCGGAATTAATTACACCAGATTAGGCGGAGGATTTGCCCAGGTACTAGACATACGCTCTGTTCCAGGCTACTCCATTGGTGTACAAGCTGAAATAGCCATAAACGAAAAGTTATGGGTGCAACCGGAAATATTTATTTCCGGAAGAGGCTATAGTTACATTGCCGATTATTATTTAAACCGCGAGCGACACAATTTATTGTTCATGGACTTACCTGTTACGATAAATTATAAAGTATTAAAAAGCTTTTATGTGATGGGAGGGCCACAGTTTTCATATCTTACCAATTCAAACAAACACATCAACGCTTTAAATTATTACAGTATTGGTTTAGTAGTTGGGGTTAGGGAAGATCTGAATAAAAACATCAGCATCGGATTTCGCTATATGCATGGGATAAGTAATATATTTCGAGAGTTTGACCCCCGAAATTTCCCTGTCAACCTAACCATAAGAGAGGACTCACGTTCATCGCCAGAGAGATATTTTCAGGTATTTATTTCATACAGGTTTTTCTCCATTGAATAGGAAAAATGCTCAAATCCCACCTTTCCTGGAGGCAGTTTCGGGTAGAGTAGAATTAATGGATTAAAATATTTAATAGACAAAACTAGAAATTTTTAGTTCCCATTTTCCAAATAATTATAATTAAGCTACGGTTTTTATTTTTTTTGTAGAGACGCGATTAATCGCATCTCTACAAAAAAAAATAAAAACTACGAAAAAGCATGTTCATCCTTTTTTTATAAAAGTTTGCTTCGCCCTGCTTTGCTCAGCTTGCCGTAGCTTGTAGCTACAGCAACAATGATGATCAAGTTCCGATAACAGTGTTAAAAGCTTTCAACAAACCTGCCTCCCGTAGGGAG
>JBKBXU010000116.1:0-12899 GCA_046313675.1 Cytophagaceae bacterium | reverse complement strand
CTGGTGGTAAATTCAACAGCCCTAATGGAGAAGCTTTGCTAAAGCAAATCAGGAATTCAGAAAAGCACCAACAGCTTCCATTTATTTTTCTTATTAAAGAAATCAACAATGAGGTACGGAAATCTCTGTTGAAATCTAAGGTGAATGAAATCTTTGAATACAATTTTAAAAAAGAGGATTTCTTTTTGAGGGTTAATTATCTGATCAATCGTTCTCAGGTAGTTAAAGAGGATTTCAAAAGAGCATTAGGTAAGGAAGAATATGAAATGCCTGTAATAAAACGAGCATTTGATATTGTTTTTGCTTCCATAGCCTTATTGTTGTTATCACCTTTTCTGTTGCTTATAGCTATTTTAATTCGTCTTGAATCGAAGGGGCCGATTTTTTATGCAGCAAAACGCGCAGGTACAGGTTACCAAATCTTTGATTTTTATAAGTTCCGATCTATGAAAGTGGGGGCCGATGCTATGCTTAAGGATATAGCACATTTAAATCAATACAAAAAATCAAACCCATCTGCTCCGATATATGAAGACGGCGGAAAACCTGGAGTTGTTCCTGAAGAAGTTCGCAAGAACCCGGAAAAGACCCAATACGGTCAGGTCTCAGCTTATATTCAGGAGCAAATGGATGCAATTAAAAACAATCAACCAGCCCTTGCCGGATTATGTACGGAATGCCGTGAACAAGGTAAGGATTGTCAGTCAGTTCTAATGTTGGATGATAAGTTGGTTTGTGAAAAGAGTCATTTGAAGGAGAAAAAAGAAAAGGCTGTGGGTGAGACTTTTATAAAGATTAAAAATGATCCAAGGGTAACCAGAATAGGCAAGTTTATAAGAAATACAAGCATAGATGAATTGCCACAATTAGTAAATGTCCTTAAGGGGGACATGTCAATTGTTGGTAATCGTCCTTTACCGCTTTATGAGGCAGAAAAAATTACTATAGATCAATTTACATTACGATTTATGGCGCCTGCCGGGATTACAGGTTTATGGCAGGTAACAAAAAGGGGAACATCGGAAATGTCCGAAGAGGAGCGTATGCAGTTGGATAATGATTATGCCAGAGATTATTCTTTCTGGAGGGATATTAAGATCATTTTGAAAACAATACCTGCTCTTTTACAGAAAGAAAGTGTATAAAACCAAAATTGAGGTTTGGCTTATGTTTTTAAGAAAATTTTTAATAAAGTATATGTTTTTTCTATTGTTTTTCATGGCGATTCAGCCGGGGACAGTAGGAATAGTATGGGCACAAAACGCTCCTGCTGCCAGTGAGGAAGCAAGTGTAAAAAAAACGGTTGCAGTTCAGGATCTTGAACGAGAGCTTATCCCATTGGAGGATATAATGCAGGTGGCAGAGAAAAACTCTCCATTCTTAAAGTATGAGGAGGCTCAGATAAAGGGCAGGCAGGAGAATGTAACATTGACGCGCAGGGATTTTCATAGAAACTTATCGGCTTTTGGTAATTATTCAACCGGTAATCAACGGTTTATAATTGAGGGTGCAGGGATGAGTGATGGATTGAGAAATAATTTGCTTGATGGGTATCGGGTTGGATTGAATCTTAATATTCCATTGTCGGATTTTACTACCAGAAGGCAGAAGGTAAATGTTGGCCTTGCAGAACTTGAGGCTGCCAGGCATCAGCGCGATCAGGCTATAATGGAATTGCGCAGGCAGGTCGCCCAGGAATATAACGCTCTGCTTACAGCACAAAGAATAATGCGGATCACAAGTCAGAACATGGAAAGTGCCAAGGTAATGCAGGAAATGGCTGAAAGGCAATTTCAGGATGGACAGATAACCATTGAAGAGTATGCAAGGGTTACTGAGATAGCCGTCAATGCAGAGGTGACTTATGAAACGGTAAAGCGGGATTTTACTACGCTTTATATGCAATTTGAAGATTTGGTAGGAGTTTCAATGACAAGTTTAATGAAGAGGCGATGAATCTGAAGGATGTTATTAGAATTTTAAAGAATAATTTAGGCTTACTGATAGTATTTCCAATACTATTGGCCGCATTGGTATATTATATGACCGGTAAACAGCCTAAAGAATATACATCGAGTGCACTGATATATACTGGAATTGGTAGCGGTTATACCATTCTTTCAGAAGATATGTCACGACTCGATAATAATGTGGTAAACAATACCTTTGACAATCTTTTGACCACACTTACGGCAAGGGAAACGATTGAAGAGGTGGCTATCCGGCTCCTGGCTTCGCATCTTATGCTTGAAAAAGCTGATCCAAAGGTTCTGTCAGAGGAGAATTTTATACACCTGAAAGAATTGTTTCCACAAAACCTGAGGGAGCAATATGTGGACAAAAATTCCATGGAGCAAACTATAAAAAACCTTCGGGTTGCTTATAATAGCTTGCAGCCGAACAAGGTTAAAAATCTGCTTAATTCGGATCAGGGGCTGTATAGCATTTCCCGGTTAAAGTATGTTGTTGAAGCAGAAAGAAAAAATTACAGTGATATGATGGAAATCTGGTTTGTGAGTAACGACCCGGGTATCTCTTACAATGTCCTTCAAATCTTATCCGATGTATTTATTGCTAAATACCAGGATTTAAAAATGGGCGAAATACGTCGTGTAGTCACTTATTTTACAGAGCAGACAGCCAGGGCCAGGCATGATTTAGGCTTGGCTGAAGACCGCTTGCGCCAGTTTGGTGTGGAAAATAAAATAATTAATTATGATGAGCAAACACGCTCGGTTTCAGGTGCAAAAGAGGCTTTGCTTGCTGACATTAAGCAGCAGGAAATGGAGCTTTCTTCAGCAGAAGCTGCCATTGCAAATCTGGATGAAAAAATAGGTATGCGCGCAGGCCTTTTAGAAACCAATAATAGAGTTACAGCTAAGAGGAAAGAGCTGTCCGATGTTAATTATCAGATTGCTAATTCGGGAATGTATAAAGATGATCCGGAAAAGCTGGCAAGGCTAAAAAAACAGGCCGAAGAACTGAAAAAAGAAATACAGGGATTGGTGAATGACTTATATGCCCTTAATAATTCAAAGGAGGGTATGCCGAAGAATAACCTTTTGGAACAATGGCTGGCCAATGTATTGAAAGCAGATGAAAGTAAGGCTCGATTGCAGGTTTTAAATAAGCGGTTGCAGGATTATGATAAAGAATTTACCTCCTTAGCTCCCTTGGGGGCGACTTTGCACGCACTGGAAAGGGATGTTAACATCGCTGAGGAGGAGTATATGCACCTTCTAAATGCCTTGAATACGAATAAGCAACGCCAGAAGAACATCGAAATGGCATCTAATGTACGGGTGGTGGATAAGCCTTACTATCCTCTTAAGCCAAATGCTTCAAAGCAAATGATGCTTGTTATCGGGGCTTTTATTGGTGGACTAACGCTGTTGTCATCAGTATTCATTGGAAAAGAACTTTTGGATGGGCGTATTAAAACTCCTTCGGTTGCAGAAAAGCAAACCGGGCTATTGCTGGCAGGTGTAATGCCGGAAATCAGGGGGAAAAGATCGAATGCCTATTTAAGATATGCTGAAGAAAGTTTGATGGAGCAAACCTTAAGCACCATGCTGCTAAACCTTGCAGAAGATCCCAAAGAGGAATATCCTAAAATCATTACTGTGTGCAGTACCCGTGTAAACGAGGGGAAAACCTGGAGCACAATTCGTCTGGCTGACAAACTTTCTGAAGTAGATGGCCCGGTTCTCCTGATGCACCCGCAGACAGAAAACGGACACGATAATGCCATGATGTATGAAAGCCTGAGTTTGGACATCACTACCTTGGAAATAAAAGAGTATGAGGTAAAGAATGACTTTGCTAAGTGCCCTGATCCTTCCGGCTTGTTATGCAGTCGTCCGGAGAAATTCAAAGACTTTCGATACATCATTATTGAAGTGCCACCTTTGGCAGAAAACAAACTGCCTTTGTTTCTGGTCAAAAAATCTGATATGGTCTTGCTGGTGGTTGATTCTACCAGAGAATGGACGGAAACGGATAAGTATATAAGCAATCTTCTGAAGAAAGCATCCGGCAGAGAACCGCTTCTGTTATTGAACAAGGTGGCTCCGGAAAGGTTAGAAGAGATTCTTGGTGGAATTCCCAGGCAGCATAAAAAAACGAAGAAGGTGGCAAAGAAGAAAAAAGGAACAGATAAAGTCGCGTAAGTATGATTAAAGGAGAAACATTTGTATGCCTTGCTCTTAATACCTGGGAAAGTGATCACATGAACACCTTGGTTCAGATGATGACTGTCCTGAGTAAAGAAAATAAGGTATTATATGTGGATTACCAATATACTTATAAGGATCTTATTTCTGCAATGGGTGGGGGAAGGAAGCTTCCTTTAAGGAAAGTTGCCGGGCTGGAAGACAGATTGACAAGAATTGAAACAAAGTATGGTTCTGAGGTTCACGTACTGAACGTGCCACCTATATTTCCTTATAATTGGGTGAAAAATATCCCCATTTATGACCGGGTACTTTCTTTAAACGCACATCTTATAAAAGACACGATCAGCAAAGCACTGAAAAGTATGTGCATGACGGAGCCCATTGTTATTTCAGGATACAATCCTTTTTTCGGCTTAAAATTGGCAGGTGAGTTCAATGAAAAACTAAACGTCTATTACTGCTACGATGAAATTAAAGGTGACCAATGGTATAATTTCCATGGTCCGAGAATTGAGCAGGAATACATGAAAAAAACTGATCTTGTCATTACCACTTCTGATGCCTTATATGAGTCTAAAAGTGATTTTCATGGCAATTGTTACGTCGTGAAAAACGGGGTTGATTTTAATCTTTTTAATCAGGTAGCATGGGAAAGACCCCTTAACAGGGAAAAAAAAGTTGTTGGCTATACCGGAAGTATCGATGAGCGGTTTCATACCAATATGGTTGTTCATGCTGTTCAGAATTTACCGGAAACGGAATTCCTTTTTGTAGGCAGGGTAACCAACCATTCCGCTGCCGCTGCTATTTCCAGGTTCCCCAATGTGAAATTATTGGGCAGTAGAAAACCGGAGGAAATTCCCGGATTTATTAAGGACATTGATGTGGGAATAATCCCGTATTTGAAAAATGAAGTAACCAAAGGTGTTTATCCACTTAAGATTAATGAATATTTGGCTGCTGGATGTAGTGTTGTGATGAGTAATTTTGCAAATCTTTCCGATTTTAAAGATTTGATAAGTGTGGCGGGAACCAAAGAAGAATTTCTGAATAGTATTACAAAAGAGTTGGCGAACGACAATGAAGAACAACGTCGTGCAAGAATACACCTTGCTTCATCGAATTCATGGGAACATAGGGTAGAAGAATTCTCTCAAATTCTTCTTGCAAAGCTGTCAATGAAAAAACAAGCCGATCATGTAAGGTCTGCATAAGAGGAAGGTGCTTGTTTCAATCAAATTCTGCTGAAAATATGAATAACCTCAGATATAGATATTTTGATTTTAAGTCAATTATTAAGGGTTTGTTTTCCTTTATACTAATGCTTGTCATTATTTATGCGCTTGCTTTATTTATATCTAGCGGAGGTATTATTGCAACAGGGGCTTTAATCGGATTTCCTATTGTGTCACTGGTTATTCTGATGGTTTTTCTTCGGCCTTCTCTGGGTATGGTGCTTGCAATGATTTTGTCCCTTACCGTAATAGGAATTACCCGGTATGTTGACGGGCCCCTTGGTTTAAGTATGGACGGAATCTTTGCGCTTACACTTGTCTCATCATTTTTTAATGTTCCAAAAGAAGATCGTAAGAAGTTAAAGAACAGCTATATTTTGATGCTGAGCATATGGTTGCTGTTTGTGTTTTTTCAATTATTTAACCCCGAAGCGGTCAGTAGTGCAGCATGGTTTTATGCTTCCCGGCAGATAGGCTTATACTGGATATTCATCGCTGTCCTGACTTTTTTGGTATTTCACAGCCAAAAGAATTTTGAGATGTTTATCTATATATTTCTTATTGGAGGAATAGTTAGTGGACTATACGGGGTCAAACAGTTGCACATCGGCCTGAACGCTGCAGAAAATGCCTGGCTTGCAGCCGGTGCTGCTGATGAACATTTATTATTTGGAAAATTAAGGGTGTTTTCTTTTTTTTCTGATGCAGGACAATTTGGTGCTTTCCAGGCTTATTGCCTTGTTATAGCTATTATCCTGTCTTTACATACCGAAAATTTTAAGAAAAGGATATTCTATATCATTGCTGCTGCTGTTTGCTTGTATGGAATGTTAATTTCCGGAACCCGGGGGGCCTTCTTTGTTCCGATGACAGGACTGATGTTTTATTTAATTCTTACCAAAAAGGTCAGGATTGTTTTGATCGGCCTTGTTTTTCTGGGTGGGGTATTCTGTTTTTTAAAATACACCTATATAGGCCAGGGCAACTACAATATTCAGCGTATGCGAAGTGCAGTAAAGCCATCCGATGATGCATCATTTCAGGTAAGGCTGGAAAATCAACAAAAAATGAAAGAGTATCTGGCCACGAGGCCTTTTGGAGGTGGTATCGGAACGGCAGGATATTGGGGACAGCGCTTTAGCCCAAATACCTTCCTTGCCCGAACACCAACGGATAGTTACTATGTGCGAATATGGTGTGAAACAGGTATTGTGGGCCTGTATCTTCATTTGTTTATTCTGATTTTCTTTTTTGTAGTTACATTTATTAATACCTGGAACATAAGAGATGCAATGATTAAACAGAAAATGATGGCCATTTATGCCGGAGCATTGGGGATAGCTGTTGCCAGTTATGGTAATCAGGTAATTAGCCAGATGCCAACTACGATATTCTTTATTATGAGTCTGGCTTATTTGTATATAGGGCCTGAATGGGATAAAAAAAGCCAAGAAAAGATCGCTTCTTCTAAACCGTAAGGCTTTTCAGTAGTTGATATAAAAAAGGGAGGTTGAGAAATGGAGCAGGAGAATTTAGTAAAGTATCCTTTAGTTTCAATTATTACCATTAATTATAATGGCGCAGATGTCACATGCGAGCTGCTGGAGTCATTGAGGAAGGTAACCTATCCAAATATGGAGGTTATTGTTGTTGACAATGCTTCAAAGGAAAATCCGGATGTGATTCAGGAACGATATCCTGAGGTAGAATTGATAAAAAATCCTAAAAATGAAGGCTTTGCCGGAGGTAATAATGTAGGTTTTCGTGCTGCTAAAGGCAAATATTTTATGGTTTTAAACAACGACACGGAAGTACATCCCAATTTTCTTCAACCACTGGTGGCCAAACTGGAGTCTGACCCTATTGCGGGAGCGGTAAGTTCAAAACTCATATACTACAATACCGAAGGCGTAATTCAATATGCCGGAAGCAGTATGATTAACCCTTATACAGGACGAAGTAGCTTCGTAGGACAGAAGGAAGTTGATAATGGACAATATGATGTTTGTTGTCTTACGCATTATGCGCATGGTGCAGCTATGATGGTGCCCCGAAAGGTGGTGGAAGAGGTAGGGCTTATGGCAGATCTCTATTTTCTTTATTATGAAGAATTGGATTTTTGTGAGCGAATTAAAGGGGCCGGCTATTCTATATGGTACATTGGAAATTCTGAAGTTTACCATAAAGAATCTATGTCGGTAGGGAAACAAAATCCATTGAAAACATACTACATGACACGAAACCGCCTGGTTTATATGCGTAGAAATGTAAAAGGCATTAAGCTAATGATAAGCATGGCCTTCTTCTTCATGTTAGCTGTGCCTAAGCACACACTGGTGCATCTGAAAAGCAGAAGGTTAGATCTTTTGTCTGCATTTTACAGGGGAGTGTATTGGAATTTTGTTAATCATAAAATATTTGACAATCCGAAAATTTAACATAAAAAGACGATGGTAGCGATAGATGTACTCTTTATTTTACTTTTTATATGGTTGGCTATAATGGTTGTATATGGACTGACATTTTCTGTAGCCGGGAAAGCAGGGAATTTGCCAGAGTATCCATTAGCACCGTATAATAAAAAATTTGCTGTATTTATTCCATCCTATAAGGAGGATGAGGTTATTTTACATTCAGCAGCCAATGCACTTCAGCAAACCTATCCAAGAGAGGATTATGATGTGGTGGTAATCGCTGACTCATTGAAACCGGAAACTGTTGATAAACTGAAATCAATGCCTATTAAGGTAATTGAAGTCAGTTTTGAATTAAGTACGAAAGCCAGGTCTCTAAATAAAGCTTTGGCCTTGCTGCCTGAGGTGTATGATTATGCCCTGATTTTAGATGCGGACAACCTGATGGAGAAAAAGTTTCTTCAGAAAATGAATAACGCCATATGTTATTCGGGAGCATGGGCTGTTCAGGCGCATCGTGTAGCTAAAAATCAAAATACCCACTTTGCCGTGCTTGATGCAATCAGCGAAGAGGTCAATAATCATATTTATAGGAAAGGGCATAGAATGCTTGGTTTTTCTTCCGGTTTAATAGGCTCAGGAATGGCTTTTGAATACGATTATTTTAAAGAAACCATGCTTACAATTGATGCCATTGGGGGATTTGATAAAGAACTTGAAGTAAAGCTCAACAGGGATAAAGTGAAAATTCATTACCTGGAAAATGCTATGGTTTATGATGAAAAGGTGGAGAATCCGGAAGTATTCAAAAATCAGCGGAGACGTTGGATGTCGGCGCAAATTATTTTCCTGAAAAAATATTTTATAGAAGGGTTAACGCATTTTGTTTCAAAAGGTAATTTTGATTTCTTTAATAAAGTGTTTCAATTTACACTTTTGCCCAGAATTATGTTGCTTTTTACGGTTGTTGGCCTTGGCGTGCTGGCCTTCCTGCTAAATATTATTTTTGGATACGCTATGGCGCCGGGAACAGGTTTTTGGCTTAGTCTTGCGGGATTAAACCTATTAAGCATTATGCTGGCGATTCCGGATAAATTCTACAACAAAAAGACATTTAGAGCGGCAATGCACGTGCCAAAAGCCGTTTCGCTGATGTTTTTGAATCTTTTAAACCTGAAAGGGGCGGATAAGAAATTTATTCATACACCTCATTCAGGTAGTTCCGATTCAGAAATTTAAATTGAGAATTTTTAGTGGAGCCAGTGGAGATGTAAAGTTTTACGTCTTCACTCCACAGGATTCTATAAAATATATTAAAAATAAACAGAATGAAACCGTGTTCCATATCTGTTAAATTCAAGTGCGGGGAATGGTATATGGATTACTTTAAATGGATATGTAAGTACTTTTATCCATTTTTTTTTGGTCTGGACGTGTTCCAGGTCTATGTCGAATGATAGGAAGTATTGCCGGTATGGGTGAATACCTGCCTGTATATTTTCTTGTCTGCTTCCATATTGCATATTATATGCGCTGTATCCCAAAGAAAGGTTCAGCCAGGCAGGTACACTATTTCCTTTAGGAAGAAAAGAGTGAATGTTAAAGGCAAGCCAATAGGTTTGCCCGTTATAATCTTTTAAAATCTGTTCTGCTATGGTGCCTCCCAGGGTATTGGGTCTTATCTGAGCAAAAGGTGTTCTATGGAAAGAAAATTTCATTTGAATGCGTGGTTCATCCCAGAGAAGGTATTGTCCGAGAAGGAGGGCTGAGCCTCCTGCATTGGCAAGCATGTCGCCCCAGGAAGCACCATAATCTTTAGAAAATCCATCAAATATTTCTATCGGAGTGAGATAGACCAGTCCTGCCAGTCCACCTATCCAGATAGATTTTTTTTTGTCCACTCCTGACCATTTAAGTGATTTTACAGCAAATTGGCTTATATGAAAAGCAGAATATGCATGGCCCATTTTATCCATTTGCATCCATTGGTCATTATCATTAAAAAAATGAAAGCCTGTGCCGGACTGGT
This sequence comes from Cytophagaceae bacterium, assembly GCA_046313675.1. GTDB lineage: Bacteria > Bacteroidota > Bacteroidia > Cytophagales > Cytophagaceae > JBKBXU01. The sequence goes on along the minus strand of JBKBXU010000116.1, from coordinate 3,046 downwards.
TGCTGTACCATGCATGGCTCAGCCAAACCATGCTTCCTGTATAAGCAACGTTAGCTCCTACTGCCAATGGTATAAGACGCTCTTTGATTACACCGGAAGTGCTATCTGTTTTCTCCTGTCCAATGGAAAAATTATGGACAAAGGTTAGGATAAGTAAAACCAGATATGAGTTTCTCACCTTGTAAAATTACAAAAGTATTCAGGTGAAGAACCTAATTCTTATGAATTTATTTTATTGATTGCCGAATTATGAAGCTGATTTCATATGCTTTGTCCCGTAAACAATTGCTTCCTGTGCTTTATGTAAATTTTAATTCTTTTGAATTAATACATATGATGAGGAGTGCTGTAAAGTAAATAACTATTTATTAGGATTACTATAATCCATGAAATAAGAAATGTTTTATAAATGGTTTGGGGAGTTGGCTTATTTCCTGTATACCAGAATATTAGCCCCAGAATAGCGGTAATAACTAAGGGGCTTAATATTTGACTGAAGAACGGATAGGCGAATGTTAATACAGTTAATGGGGCATCAGAAGCATATACCTGAATAATGGAAATTATAGCTGTGATAATGACTATTACTAAATAATGTTTTTTATATTCTGAGATCATGTGCATCCGATTTTTATAAAAAACCGGATGTACATGATTTTGTTATTTAACTATCCGGGTTTTGTCGCTGACTAATTTTATTGAAATTATCCCTTCATGATACTTGAACGTTGTTATTTCTGATCCCATATCCATATATTCAGGTAATTTTATAGATCTGAAAAAATCAATTTTATTTACATCATCAATTCTTCTGGCGCTTAAATTGATTACCCTGTTAGTCAGACTTACTCTGAATTCATGCTTGCTATATCCCGGTACAGGTATGTCTATCCTGTAACCGTTTTTTAATTCCAGAACATTAGCTGTAGGAAATACTAATGCGATATCATTTAAACTTTCATTCATGTCCTTGATCTCCCTTTTTTTAAAAAAACTATGTAAAAAAAATATTGTTAAAAAATCTATTTAATAGAGATAACTTAAACCAAATTTAATTGATTTTGTTCTGATGAATCAAAAGATTCATCATTCATCTCAGGCAAAGATATGGTGAATTCAGTGCCAATACCAAATGCAGATTCTAAACCGATATGGCCGTCTAATTTTTCTACGATTTGGTTTACAATGTAAAGTCCCAATCCTGAACCAAAAGACGATTCGGAAGCTCTGAAAAACATTTCAAATATTTTGCTTTGATACTCTTTTTCTATTCCTACCCCATTATCCTTTACAATAATCTTGATGCCGAACGTGGTTTTTTGAATAGATATTCTTAAATATGGATTCTCTATGCCATCTTTTCTTTGATATTTTATGGCATTTGAGATAAGATTCATCATGATAATTTTAATCCTTTGTTCGTCTGACCTGAATTCAAGTTCATGTTCAAAATCTTTTATAATAGTTATTCTGCCAGCATCTTCCATATAAAGAAGATTTTCCTGACATTCATCAATTATTTTTGAAAACTTAATCTGATGAACAGATATGTTAGTCCTGTTATTTCTGGAAAAGTTTGTTAAGTCTAATATAAATGAATCCAGGGTTTTTACACTTTTTTTAGCGTGATCTATTGATTGACTTATGACATTGCAATCTTTTTCTTTCTTCATCAAATCTAATAATCCGATAATAGAACGGAGAGGCGCTCTTAAATCATGGGAGGACTTGTATACAAAGCTGTCAAGTTCGAAATTGGTCCTTAATAACTCGGTCTCGGTTTTTTTAAGGTCTGTCATATCAATGGAGACACCTAATATCTTCATATCTCCATTTTCAGATGTGAAAGGAATTTTAGTGGTATTTAAAATCCTTATTTTACCATTGGAATGTGTGATAACCTGTTCGGGAAGATTAATACTTTCTTTTCTAATCAGGACATAGCGGTCACTTTCTCTGATTCCCTCAATTTCTAATGGTTCAGAGATAAAATATGAATCGTCTTTGCCTATAATTTCTTCTATTGTGGTGGAGAATAAGGTTGCCTGAGCTTCATTAACTAGAATGTATTTTCCATCCCTATCTTTAAGGAAAATAGGATGAGGCACCAGGTTAATAATCTGGGAAAGCATTTCTTTTGTATCATTAATAGAATGAGCTAGTTCTTTTTGGTCGGTAATTTCCGTTGCAACAGCATATAAAAGATCGCCTACCTGTTTTACAGAAGTCCATCTAAGCCATTTATAGGTTCCACTATGGTCCAGGTACCTATTTTCAAAAACAGGCTCAAATTTTTCTTTTTGCAGGTATTGATCAACTTGCTTACATGATTTTGCCCGATCTTTGGGATGTACGAAGTTTATATATGGAATGGAAATAATCTCTTCTTTACTTCTCCCCAGAAAGCGTTGAAAGGCAGGATTGATCTCTTCAAAGTACCCTTTTGTATTAGCAATACACATGAAGTTTGAGGATGATTCAAAGAAATGTTGAAATTTCATGGGTGTAGAATTAATATAACTATTTTAATATATAAATTCAATATTTTAATTTTTAATGATGTTTTATATCATTAAAGCAAGTTGCTAGGGTATACGGGCATGGAAAAAAAATAGTTTCTAAAAATACTGCAACATTATTGCATTAAAGAGGTTGATGATGTAATTTTGATTTAAATTTGAAACGATTGAAGGGTCTTGTTCGCTATTTTGTTAAATTCTATCTTGTAATCTCCATACTGATGGTGCAGGCAGGTGTTGATTATCTGCATGAACATGAGGATGATTCTTTATGCTGCACAGATATTGAACAGATAGAAGAAGGACATTCGGTTTGTCAGCTTTGTCAACTTGAATTTTTCGTAAATCTATTCTTTCCTGAAGTCACGCTTTCTGTAGTCCAGGTCCCAACGTATTGTGTTAATAATATAGTCGTTAATCCTTTATTTTCTGGATTTTTTGATTCTGTAAAAAATAAAGCTCCTCCGGAACTAGCTGCCTGATTTTACTCAGGGAGTGTTCGCTTCCAAATAATTTAAAACCTTATT
>JBKBXU010000115.1:0-12961 GCA_046313675.1 Cytophagaceae bacterium | reverse complement strand
TTTATTGACGATGTCCGTTTAGACGTGGCACCATGTATTGCCAATGTTCCCGCAACAGGCGTGCTTCAGGATTATGATGATAACAGAAACTTGTTTTTACCATGGCCTCCTCCGGGAACATTTAATGAAGTCGCTAATAACCCTAGTGTTGGTGGATTAAATACAAGTGCACGTGTGGCTCACTATGTAAGACCAGGTACTGAAACTTACCGGATTATTCGTTACAGGGCCTGTGCTAATAATCCCCTAGACCTTTCTGCAGGGAAAACCATCATCAGTATGTTAGTTTACTCCAGCAGGGCCGGTGTTCCGGTTGTGATCTCTTTAAAAAACAGTGCGGATGGTGACCCTGATGAGGTTGCCGTGGCAACTGTTACTACTACAAGAGTCAATACTTGGGAACGCCTTTACTTTGACTTTACCTCTATTCAAGGTAATACGAATGTTCGGGCTATCGATTTGTTTTTTGATCCAGAGGCTGCTCATGTAGCAACTGTTGCTTCTCGAACGTATTACTTAGACGATATCAGGTATGAGAGCGGCTTGCCTTGTACAACACAAATCCCTGCTACAGGGTATTTAATCAATTATGACGAGCACCGTTATGTTAACCTTGCTTATATTCCTACCGGAACATGGAATGAGTTTTTAGCTAATCCTCAAGTGAATGCGGTTAATAACAGTGCTACAGTGGCCCAATACGTCCGACCGGCGCTCTCTACAGGTAACCTGATCAGGTATCAGGCTTGTGGAACGCATTTCGACCTTAGTCCGGGACGTACGGTTTTTAGTCTGATGGTTCGTTCTCCAAATGCCGGAACGGAAGTTGTGCTTTCTCTTAAAGCTGCTGATGGCCTTACTGAAATCGCACAGGCCTATGCACTAATGACTCTGACAAACAGCTGGGAGGAATTGATCTTTGACCTGTCAAGTGTTCGTAATGCAACCAATGCCGCTTATTTGGATATAATTCTTGATCCTAATAACAACAACGTAGCTACTGCTGCACAAAGAACGTATTTGATTGATAACTTAAAATATTCATTCTTACCAGAAATTAATGTTCGCACCGGTACTACCAATATTTTAACAGGAGGTACTTATGCTTTTGGAGCCCTTGCTTTGGGAAGTTCAAGCCCGGAAGTATCCTTTGTAATAGAAAATAACGGAGTAGAGGATTTGATCTTATCCGGTACACCAATTGTAGCTATTACGGGTGATCATGCGTCTGATTTCGTAATAAACCAAACAACTACCTCATCAACGGTGGGTAGTGTGAGCAGTACCTCTTTTACTGTAATCTTTACCCCTTCAGGATCGGGAGTAAGAACAGCAAATCTTGCGATTGCCAATAATGATAGTGATGAAAATCCTTATTACATTACCCTGACAGGTAGTGGGGCAGGACCTGAAATTAATGTAAGGGTTGGCGCTACCAATATTCTTACCGGTGGTACACGTGCCTTTGGTAATCAAAATGTGGGAACCAGCAGTACAGCGGTGACCTTTACTATAGAAAACCTTGGTAATTCAGTATTAAATCTGAATGGGACGCCTAGGATTGCGATTTCAGGTACGAATGCAGCAGAATTTACCATAAACCAGGCGACTACTACGGCTACGGTGGCGGCCGGAGCATCCACAACCTTTACGGTTACGTTTTCTCCAACATCCGCCGGTGCTAAAACGGCAGCAATAAGTATAGCCAATAACGATGCGGATGAAAATCCTTATGTCATTAATCTTACAGGAACAGGACAAGCACCGGAAATAAATGTAAGGGTAGGTGCTACCAACATTGCTACAGCAGGCACACATGCTTTTGGTAATCAGGTTGTAGGTGCGAGCAGTACGGCGGTAACCTTTACTATAGAAAACCTTGGTAATTCAGTGTTGAACTTAAGTGGAACGCCTAGAATTGCGATTTCAGGTACGAATGCAGCAGAGTTTACCATAAATCAGACCACCACTACGGCTACGGTGGCGGCCGGAGCATCCACAACCTTTACGGTTACGTTTACTCCAACATCCGCCGGTGCTAAAACGGCTGCTTTGAGTATAGCCAATAATGATGCGGATGAAAATCCTTATGTAATTAACCTTACAGGAACAGGACAAGCACCGGAAATAAATGTACGTGTAGGTGCTACCAACATTGCTACAGCGGGTACACATGCTTTTGGTGATCAAAATGTTGGAACTAATAGCTCAGTGGTAACTTTTACCATTGAGAATACAGGCAATGGATTACTTAATCTGACAGGAACTCCGAGAATAGCTATATCCGGAGCCAATGCGGCAGAATTCACTGTTAATCAAACTACTACTACAGCTACCGTTGCTGCCGGAGCATCTACCACGTTTACGGTAGTGTTTTCTCCTGCAACTGCCGGAGCTAAAACTGCAGCTTTAAGTATAGCAAATAATGATGCCGATGAGAATCCATATGTAATTAACCTGAGTGGAACAGGAAGAGCTCCTGAAATAAATATTACAGTGGCAGGTGCCAATGTTCTTCACAATGGTACGCATAACTTTGGAACATTTACTATAGGAACATCTTCTACTGTTACCACTTTTACAATTGAAAACCTTGGAAATCAAAACCTGAACTTGACTGGAAATCCTAAGATTGTAAAATCCGGTACAGGAGCTGCAGACTTTACCATTAACGAGTCTGCTACTTTGGCAATGGTAGCCGGAGGGGCATCTACCACCTTTACGGTAACCTTTACTCCTTCAGCGACAGGTGCCCGGACAGCTTCTATAAGCATAGCTAACAATGATGCCGATGAAAACCCATATGTGATCAATCTGACAGGTACGGGATCTAGTGTTGCTGTTCCAAACATCAGCGTTTCTTCAGGGGCTACGGCTATCCCTTCTTCAGGATCGTATAGTTTTGGCAGCATAAGTCATGGTACTAGTAGTTCTGCTGTAAGCTTTACGATCAGTAACAGCGGTACGGCAAACCTTACCATTTCAGGAATCTCTTTGGCAGGAGCAAATAGTGGTGATTTTAATTTAAATCAAGGTTCTACTTCTACAACAATAGCTGCAGGGGCTTCCACTACCTTTACGGTTGCCTTTACACCGTCAGCAGTTGGTAGCCGCACAGCATCTGTTACCATAACAAGTAATGATGCAAATGCCAATCCATATACTTTCAGCCTTACAGGTACAGGTACTGCTCCTGAAATTAACATCCAGGCTGCCGGAACAAATGTAGTCAGCAATGGCAATTATTCCTTTGGTACATTCAATGTTGCCAGTTCATCCTCTGCTGTTACATTTACCATAGAGAATTTAGGTAATCAGGTGTTGAATCTGACCAATAGCCCTATCGTTGCTATATCAGGTGTAGCTGCTGCTGATTTTGCGATCAATCAGGCTGCCACATCTTCTGCCATTGCCGCAGGAGGTAGTACGAGTTTTACAGTAACGTTCACGCCATCTGTTGAAGGAGTAAGAAATGCCATTATTAGTATAGCAAACAATGATGCAGATGAAAATCCGTATATAATCAACTTGTCAGGTACAGGAAGTCCGGTAAGCTCCGGAGCTCAGGTTTCTGTTCAGGCGGGAGGAAATGCTGTAGGCAATAACGGAACCATTAATATGGGATCCGCTACGGTAGGAGCAACCGGGACACCGATAACGGTAAGCATTACCAATAGCGGCACCTCTGCACTACCATTAACTGCCAGTGAAGTATATCTTACAGGGGGTAATTCTTCTGATTTTACCATTGATTTATCCGGCGTAAGTTCTCCTTTGGCTCCTGGTGCAACAGCAAGCTTTACCGTAGTTTTTGCACCAGGATCTACTGGTTCAAGAAATACTTCCCTTGTGATAGCTTTGGATGGTGCTGATGATTTTAACGCCACGCTTACAGGTGTAGGTTTAAGTTCAGAAGTAGGATCTCAGATCAGCCTAAGTGCAGGAGGTAACAGTGTGGAACACAATGGTACCATTAACGTAGGTTCTGTTAATGTAGGACAGACTGGAGCACCTGTTAGCTTCACTGTGGTCAATACCGGGTCTACCAACGTTGCCTTAACTGCCAGTGATGTTGTGATATCCGGTGCAGATGCCTCGGATTATATTTTAGATCTGTCTACTGTAAGTTCACCACTGGCTCCGGGAGAGTCCGCTACCTTTACGGTGGTGTTTGCTCCATCAGCCGGAGGTATCAGAAATGCAGTTATTAGTGTTTCATTAGATGGTGCAGAGCCTTTTACTGCCAATTTAAGCGGAACTGCCATTCCTTCTACCAGTGTGTTGGCGGCGTCTTTATCTGCTTCGGTAAATGTGTATCCTAACCCAAGCAACGGTGATTTTATGATTAGCTTCAGTAAATCACTTAGCGGTAGAGTCCAGGTAACTATTACAAATCAATTAGGTGTAGCGGTTAAAACCCTTGAATCCGATGGTATAAATGCCGGAACTGAAATGTCTGTTTCCTTAGGAGACAATGCTGCCGGTATTTACATAGTAGTTATTAAAACCACAGAGGGTAATCATGTAATGAGAGTTGTTAAAATCTAATTTAAATTAATCAGTATAAACAAAAAGAGGGCCTTTGCGGCCCTCTTTTTAATTTATAAAGAATTTTTCCGATTGATCAGATTAACCTCTGAAATATGCAATAGAACTTTCTATTGGCTACTCATGACGAAATCCATCGCATAATTTAGGTTAACCCCCTAATTATTTGTAGATTAACTTTATCCATATCATTCTCCTTGGGGGTTTCAATGAATTTTGGTGTGTCGGAGAAATTCTTCATAATGTTTTGAAAAGGGAGCAGCCCTATTTGTCCTTTGCCGATGCCTTCGTGTCTGTCAAGGCGACTTCCCAGAGAACCTTTGGAGTCATTCAGGTGGAAACCCTTCAGACGATGTAGGCCTACGGTTTTATCAATTTCTTCAAATGTGGTGTCAAATCCTTCCTGAGTATGTATGGGGTATCCGGCCGCAAATGCATGGCAGGTGTCAAAACACATGCCTATGCTGTCTTCTTCTGTCAGTTCTATAATCTCATTTATCTGTTCAAAATTTCTGCCAATGGATGATCCCTGACCAGCAGTATTTTCTAAAAGGATGGAGCTTTTTAGTTCTCGGGTGTGGGAAAAAACCATCTTTAAGCCCTCGGCAATTCTCTTAATGGCATCTTTAGGCGAAATATCCCTGTTGGATCCCGGATGTAATACAGCATAGGGAATGTCAAGCACATCACAGCGGATAAGTTCAGCGGCCAGTGAAATGATGGACTTTTCCCTGATTTCGATATCTGCTGCGGCAAGGTTTATCAGGTAGGTGGTGTGCGAGTAAGCTACCAGGATCTTATTTCGCTTCATTTCCAACTTGAATGTCTCGGCTTCATCTGGTTTTATTTCTTTCTCCCGCCATTGACGCTGATTTTTGGTGAAAATTTGCAGGCAGTTCATGTTTAGTTGCCCAGCTTCTTTACAGGCATTTTCCAAACCTCCGCTTATAGAACAATGGGCTCCAAGTAACATTGTTTTAATTCTAAATTCTTAGTTCTTAATTTTTAATTAATAGTTGATAGTCCATGATCCATGGTGATGATTTTAGCTCTTTAATTATTAATGCTTTAATACTTCACGCTATTTTACATCAAAGGTTTGTCGTTATTTGAACCCTTAACCCTTAAAACTTAACACTATATTTGCCCAATCACTTAATAACCCAATCTCATTCTCTCACTCCCTCTTTTTTGCTTCAGACATAACATTTTAAACATGAAAGGGTTTCTTAGAAAATAAATTTTTATGCCTGAAAAAGATTTTTTTGCCCGAAAAATATTAACAGCAACGGCTATTGTAGTGCTTTTTGTTTTCAGTGTTCTTATTCTGATTTATGCACGAACTTTCTTTTTGCTGTTATTTGGTGGAGTTTTGCTTGGGGTGTTTCTGCGGGCGATTTCTTCCTGGTTGAGCAAAAAAGTTAAATTTTTGAAACCCGGGATTAGTTTGGCTATTGTTGTGGTTTTTCTTCTGGGGCTTACTGGCTTGGCAATTGTTTTAATTGCTCCTACTATAGGAGAGCAGGTAAATGAGCTTAGGGCGACTTTGCCGAAGTCACTGGCTGAATTGCAAAATTGGATGGAGGGGTTTGAAATAGGGCGGACTGCATTGGAGCAGGTGCGTCAAGGACTTGATCAAATGATGGAGGGAGAGGGAGCTCCCATAGAAGAGGCCGCAGGCATTCTTTCTTCGACCCTTGGAGTGGTGGCTGATGTACTTATTATTTTTGTCATAGGGATATTTTTCGCAGCGGATCCATATTTATATAAGAATGGTATTGTTTCCTTATTTCCTCCAAAAAACAGGGAAAGAATATCTGAGGTAATACACAAATGCTACAAGTTTTTGGCTCTTTGGTTGATGGGTAAGTTTTTGGCCATGGCAATTGTGGGTATACTTTCAGGAGTTGGCTTGGCTATTTTAGGTGTTCCTATGGCTATAGGCCTTGCTTTTATTGTTTTTTTACTGGATTTTATTCCAAGCATAGGGCCAATAATTGCCGCCATTCCTGCCATGCTTGTGGCATTTATGATTAGCCCGATGTATGCTCTTTATGTGGCAATATTATACTTTGTAATCCAATCTATAGAGGCTTATATTTTAGTTCCAATTATATACAAGAAGACCATTTCCATATCGCCTGTAATGACCTTAATGTCGATTGTTTTTTTTGGGATTATTGACGGCCCCTTAAGGGTAATATTGGCATCGCCCCTAGTTGCTGTTTTGAAAGTGCTGGTTAGTGAGTTGTATATTCACGATTATCTGGAGGATAAAAAAGGGTTTTTAACTAATTAGAACTGTGTGCTATGGAGATTTACTTTGAAGAAAAACAATTTTTTAGGAATCGATGGGTTATGGGGCTACTGGTGTTCCTTTTGCTCATTGTCCTTTTGGGCATTTATCAGCAGGTGTTTTTGGGTGAGCCGTTTGGAACCAGTCCGGTGTCTGACACTTTGTTGGTTGTGTTTTCCCTGGTGCCTGTTAGCCTTTTGGTGTTTATGTACATTATGTGTATGAAAATAGTGGTGGATAAGATGGGTATTCATTTTAAAATATTTCCATTAAACAGAGACTATCACCTGTATACCTGGAATGATATTGATAAAATAGAAATACGGAAATATAAGCCTGTCCAGGAATATGGTGGATGGGGTATAAGGTGGTGGTTTGGAAAACGAGCTTATACTATGTCCGGAAATATTGGGTTAAAGGTAAACCTGAAAAATGGAAAGGAGATCATGTTTGGAACAAACAAAGCCGGAGAGCTGGAGGAAGTTTTGGAAAAACTAAAAAGTAAGAACCTTGTCACTCTGAGAATGGAATGATTGAAGATTAGGGTTATATTGCAGGTGTTTAGTAATGTTATTTATGAAATACCTTAAAAGCCTTGCCATTTTTCTTTTTGCTTCAGCTATATTTTATATTACCTATCGGTTTATTTTAATTGTCTTTTTTAACTTTTCTCTCAGGACAAGTAATGATTGGCTGATACTTTTTATATTGGTTTCATTATGGGAAAAAGTTACGGGTTATCTGGTTTATTTATCTTGTTATATAGGAGGAAGTTTTAGAAGAAAGAATCCAATGGATTTTCAGGTCGGTGGGTTTAAGGTGGCAGGAAGTTTTCAAAGAATTATTTCAGCAATCTTCGATGCAATTGTATCCTTATTTATCTGGTTTTTTCTCGTTAGTACCATCCCGTTTACTTTTATGGGATTTTATAATTCTGCAAATCCCTATTCTGATGAATTGAATGATCTGATTGGAAATGCCGGATGGCTAATATATTTCTCTGTGCTGTATATGTACCCCATGTTTTTTGAATATAAACAAAAGAGTTCTTTGGGAAAAATGATTTTCAACAACGGGGTACTTAACCTTAAAAGTGGGAAGTTTTCATTCTTACAGATCTTTATAAAAAACATCCTTAAAATTTTCCCCTTCAATGAAGTGTTTTTTTACCTAAAAGGCAGGACATTAAATGAATTTGCCTCCGGTACAGCCACGGTGCACTTAAACAAAAAAGATGAGAATCTATACCACAGTAGATTTGATGACAATTTTAAAAATAGTAAAGAAAAGCGCACAGCAGTATAATAATAAATATTTACTAGCCACACACCAATAAACCTGGAACTTTCTTTATCGGAAAAAGCCTTTAGAAGGGAAATATTCTAAATGGTTCTTAATAAATATATCCTTTTAAGTTTGGCTGTCCTTGTGCAAATTACAGCTTTTGCCGGAAGTCCTATGCCACCTGTACTGGAAATTCAAAATCAGAAGTTGACTTTAAATGGCTCAGGTATCAGAAACAAATATATGATTGATCTTTTTGAAGGTGGTTTATACTTGAAAGAGAAATGTCAGAATGCTGAAAAAATTATCCGGGCAGATGAGTTAATGTCCATTCGAATAGTGGTAACTTCCAAGGTTATAACTGCTAAAAGACTGGAAGAGAATATTCGATCAGAATTTTTAAGGCTTACAAATGGATTGATGGATGGGTATAAAGATCGCCTGGAGAGCCTGGTGAAAGCAATGGCTCGTGATGTATATAAAGGAGATGTTTTTGATCTGACCTATAAACCGGATGAAGGTTTAAAAATTTATAAAAACAATGTATTCCAGGTTACAATCCCGGGCCTGGACTTTAAAAAAATTCTATTTTCCATTTACCTTGGAAACGATCCCTGCGATGCTAGACTGAAGAATAATATGCTTGGCAATAGTTAAGAAGAATTACGGGATAATGGGATTGAGATAATAAGATATTAAGTTAATAAGGTATTGGGTTATTGGGATAAAAGGTATATGGTGCGGGGAGCGAAGAAATAGGAATTAGTTTAAAAAACAGCGTAGAAGTCAGTCGATAGGGTGGAAACGAGAAAGAGCTCTGAAGGAGCGACATACCCTAACACAGGGTGCAGCCCTGTGTGGAAGAAGTGAGTAAAACCATTATGCCCTCACCCTTCGCCAGTGTTCCCCCGTGTATTACTCCGTATACTCCGTGGTTAATAAAAAAAGAGTCTAAGGTTTTTACTCTTGGTAAGCTCATAGAGGAACAACTAAGTTATATCATCATGAGCCCATTAAAAATGGGCTCTACGGCTGCTAAAAATATTTGTACTTCTTAATATTTACAGATCATCAAGAAATGATAACCCTATTTAATTTAGCAAGGTTGCCATAGTAGAGACGATTCTTTTCTGTTTTCCTCCGTATACTCCGTGGTTAATAAAAAAAGAGTCTAAGGTTTTTACTCTTGGTAAGCTCATAGAGGAATAACTAAGTTATATCATCATGAGCCATTAAAAATGGGCTCTACGGCTGCTAAGAATATTTGTACTGCTAAATATTTACAGACCATCAATAAGAGAGAATGCCTCTTATTAAAATAAAAAATAGCTTGTGCTTTGTATGATATCGATTTAAGTATTTGATAATTAATGATTAAGAATTAAAAATTCAAAATTAAGAATTACATCGGTTCCTGCTGACTCAGGCAGTGAAAACTTCCCAATCCCCAGATAAGGTCTGTAGAATCCAATCCTATTACTTTCCGGTCAGGAAAGCACTGAGCCAGAATATCCAAAGCCTTGTCATCGTTTTTGTCTCTGAAGATTGGGACAACCACCGCTGCATTTCCTATGTAAAAATTGGCATAGGATGCAGGTAGCACTTGATCTTCATATATGACAGGCGAGGGCATAGGCAGTTCTATAATGTTAAGCTGTTTTCCATCCTGCAGGCGCATTCTTCCCAGTTCATGAAGGTTTTCCTGAAGTGGTTTATAGTTTTCGCTGCTTTTGTTTTCTTCAACAACCGTTACTACGGTATCTTCATTAACAAAGCGGGTTATGTCATCAACATGGCCATCCGTATCGTCGCCAACGATTCCATCTCCTAACCAAAGGATATTGGAAACTCCATAATAATTGATCAGGTATTCTTCAATCTGTTTTTGATTCAAATAAGGATTTCTGTTGGGGTTGAGCAGACAGGCTGTGGTGGTAAGGACTGTTCCCTTTCCATTAAAATCTACCGATCCGCCTTCCATGACTATGCCAGGGTTATATACCGGAATATTGTAATAGCCTGCAATTTTAGTAGGTATAACATCATCCAGGTCATAAGGAGGGTATTTATCGCCCCAGGCATTGTAGCCCCAGTCCACAATTACTTTTGGTATTTCGGCTCCCGGTTTTATGAGAAATGCAGGCCCATGATCACGACACCAGGCATCGTTGGTAGGGAACAAGAAGAATTTTACTTTGTCAAGATTTACCCCTTCCGCTTCCAGATGCTTAATGGCTTTAGCTTTCATTAGGTCATCGTTGATATTAATGTGCACCATTTCCCCTTCGGTTAGTGCTTTGATAAAGCGGCAATACACAGGATATATGCTTTCAATCTTGCCCGGCCAGGAGGCTTCCTTATGTGGCCAGCTTAGCCAGGTCGCTTTATGTTTTACCCACTCTGCCGGGAAATAATAACCTAAATCTTTTGGAGTATCCTTCACCTTAAATTCTTATGTTAATCAATGTATCTTTGTGTTATGGGCTGGTAAGAATCTATTCTTCTGTCGCGTAGGAAAGGCCAGTGTGTTCTATAGTTGTCGCTTTTGTTCAGGTCAATTTCATGCACATGTACCTCCTCCTGGTCGTGAGAAGCTTTGTATAAAACCTTTCCAAAGGGATTGGATACAAAGGAACCTCCCCAGAACTGCATGTCGCCTTCTCTGCCAATACGGTTTACGGACACCACGTGAATTCCATTAGCCACGGAATGGCTTCTTTGTATGGTCTGCCAGGCATTGTATTGTTCGTCATTGGTCTCTTGGTTCTGATTTACAGACCACCCAATGGCGGTAGGGTAGAAGAGGACTTCAGCACCCATAAGAGCGGTAATTCTTGCGGCTTCCGGATACCACTGATCCCAGCAAATCAATACCCCGATTTTGGCAAACTTAGTTTCAAATATTCTATATCCGGTATCTCCGGGAGTGAAATAAAATTTCTCGTAATAGCCTGGATCGTCAGGGATATGCATTTTTCTATATTTTCCAAGATAGCTGCCGTCAGCATCAAGGACAGCGGTGGTATTGTGATAAATTCCCTGCGCCCTTTTTTCAAATAAGGATGCAATGATCACCACGTTCAATTCTTTTGCCAGCTCGGAAAAACGGTCAGTGGAGGTTCCGGGAATAGCTTCTGCAAGAGAGAAGTTGTCGTAATCTTCCACATCACAGAAATATAATGATCTAAAAAGCTCCTGAAGGCATACAATTTGGGCTCCTTGAGCTGCAGCTTCTCTGATTTTCTCTACGGTTTTAACAAAATTGGCTTCTGGATCCTTTACGCAGGATGTTTGAACCAGGCCAACTTTTACTTTTTTCTCTTTCAATGTTCCTGAAGTATTAATGGTGACGTAAAATTACTCTTTTTTACATTTTTTCAACCATATAAATTATAATGAGGTTCAGTTTTATAGGGAATTAAGGTTAGGGTGGTGCATAGCAGTCTCATCGCTAAGATATTGGTTGCTGGTTATTAGGTTATTGGTTAATAAGTTATTGGTCTTTGCGTATGTTTCGTACTTTGGGGGTTTATTGATTGGTTTATAAATTATTGTTTTATAGGGTAATATAACTTAAAACTTAAAACCTAACATTTAACGCTCAATAGTCCATAGTTCCAAATTACTTATGACTTACTCCTTATGCCTTACTCCTTTAGAATCATCCATTATTTTTTAAATACTCATCAATTTCTTTTTTTAAAGCAATGTACTGAGTAACTTTTGAAGCTTTTTTGAAATATTCAAGTGCTTTTTCTTTATCTCCATTGGTATGGTATACTCTTCCCAAGCCGGCATAGGCAAAACTAATATAATCTGTTGAAGGGTTGGAAACGCTTTCACTTAATTTTACCGCATTCAGGTAATAAGATTTTGCCTTTTCTAAGTTTTTATAATGTTTTTCCTGAATTATGCCCAAAAATACACAGCCTGCCATATCAAAATAACTGTTTCCTGTTTTTCTCAGGGTTTTGCAAATAGGTTCAGCTTCCTGATACTTTCCTGATAAGGTTAATGCTTCTGCATGTCGGGTAAGAAAGAAAATATTGTCCGGGTATTTATCTTTTAATATGGTGGAATATTTTAATGCCTCTAACGGTTTATCTTCATACTTCAGATTTACGTTCATCAGATAATTCATAGCTTCAACTTTGGTGAATATCCCATGAGTACTTGCTGTTTTTAATTGATTCAACCCTTCCTCTACATTTCCTGAGGAAAAGAACATCATAAAAGGCTTTACCAGTGGTCGTGATTCCGGATATCTTACGACATAATAGTTGTAAAGTCCTGTGGTAAAGTTAAATTCCGGGAATTCTTCTTTTTTGTCAAAGCCCTCTTTCATATAGGCATAAGCTCTCCGGGATTCGTTCATGGTTTTAAAATAATCTTCGTTCAGGTTATGGTAATATGCCAGGGCACTGTACGATGATAACTGAAAGAAAATTGCCTCAGGATTTTTTTTGTCTTTGTTGTAGTATTTCTCCGAATAGGATAAGGTTGTTTTAAGCTTATTGTAATAGTGTTCTGATTGCTCTTTGAAGGAATTGTTATACATAATGCGCCAATAATCGCATGTGGCACTAAGGAAATAATATGCCGGATGATCCGGGTATTTTTCCTTTACTTTTAGGAAAATCCTATCAGCTTCATCAAACTTAAGATTATACATTTGATCCATTCCTTCCCTAATAGTAGAGGATATGCTTTTGTCCATGGATATTTTCTGGCCAAATGCTGTATTTGCCGATAAAAACAGAAGAAATGTTAAAGATTTTATGAGTTTCATAGTGGATGAACAAAAACTTCTAAGAAAATATCATTAATAATGCC
>JBKBXU010000114.1:2498-12991 GCA_046313675.1 Cytophagaceae bacterium | reverse complement strand
AGGGTGTATCAATATGTAGGGCCAGGTAGAGGTAATTTTGAACCTATCCGATTAATTCCCACACCTACCAAAAAACAAATGATTACTATAGGTGGTGGGTATGACCTTACTGAAAAAGACCATGTATATGGGGAGGTTGCATTTAGCCAGCACGATCAAAACCGCTATTCAAGACTGCATAATGAGAATAACGATGGTAAGGCATTTAAGCTGGGATATGTGACAAAGGGTAGAAAGTTTTTCATAAAAGGGTATGAGTTTTTGGGTAGTGTGGATTTCGAATTTAACGATGAAAATTTTCGGCCGGTTGATCGTTACAGGGATATAAACTTTGAACGGGATTGGAGTGCCAACCCTAAAGCAATAGCCCAGGATCATATATTGAATACCTCCATCGGATTGGTAAAAAATAATGATAATAACTTAGTCTACAATTATTCAAGAAGGGTTAAGGGCGAAGAGGTTGATGGGTTTCAACAAAACCTGACATTGAATAAGAATCTGGGAAATTTTTATTTGAACAGTACAGGTTTCTTGATGAAGAACGAACGGATATATGATCGTTCAGATTGGCAGCGAGCAGTAATTAACACTTCTTACCGTACAAAATGGCTTGTGCCTGGTGTGGTATACAGTACGGATAAAAACCTTGTTAAAGCTTTAGGAACGGATAGCATTACCGGATCGGCAATGCATTTTGACGAAGTAAAATTTTATGTCCGCTCTCCGGATTCTTCCAAATTTAACTTTTTTGCAGACCACAGCTTTCGTAATGATAAGCGCGTCTTTAATGGAGAATTACTGGATTACAGTAATGCGCAAACCAGTAATGCCGGAATAAATACCTACTTACACCGCAATCATGAGGTAGTTACCAATTTTACCTATCGGAAGATGATGCATGAGAATTGGAATGGTTTGGTCATACCGGATGAGGAAACTGTATTAGGTAGGTTTGACTGGAATGCAGATTTTTTTCGTAGACATATCAGGTCGGAACTTACTGTAACTACGGGTACCGGCAGAGAGCTTCAACGGGAGTTTATGTTTATTGAAGTTGCTCAGGGAGAAGGTACGCATGAATGGCTTGGAGATCTAAATAACAATGGCGTAAAGGATCTTGATGAGTTTGTTGAGGCTGTTTTTTTTGATAAACGTAATTATATAAAGGTATTTGTCCCTACGGATAATTATGTCAAGGCTTATATGAATACCTTCAATTACAGGTTAGATATTACTGCTCCCAGAACCTGGAGAGAATCTGATCGTGGGGCTTTGAGGTTCTTATCAAAGTTGTCTAACGTTTCCGGATGGAATGTAAATAAAAGGATTTTGGCAGCAGACCTTTTAGAGCGATTCAGCCCACTTATTGATAACCTGGATCCACAAGATATTTTGTCTGCACAGAAAAACCTTAGGTCTACGTTTTTTTATAATCGCTCAAATCCACAGTATGGTTGTGATTTAAGTCTTCAGTCAACAGAGAATAAGCAATTCTTAAGTCAGGGATTTGAAACGCGTAACCTTGAAGAGATTCGCTTGCAGGGACGTTTGAATGTTAAACGGATGGTTAATCTTAGAATGCTAACCACCAGAAGTATCAGGTCAAACCAATCTGATTTTATGCGCTTACGAAATTATCAGATTGAATCATACAGTTACAAACCGCAAATTGCCTTTCAACCTAAAAACTCCTTTCGCATATCTTGGGATTTAGGATATACAACCAAAGCGAATACCTTCGGAGAGTTAAATGAGCAATTAAATATGTACTTAACAGGCTGTGAGGTTCGTATAAATATGGTTTCCAGAAGGACTATTAATGGAAATATTAATTATATACGCATTATTGAAGACTTTAAGGGTGCAGCATTTAATACTCCTCTGGCCTTTGAAATGCTTGAAGGGCTTCTTCCGGGAAACAATTTTACCATGAGTGTTAATTGGCAGGAGCGATTGACTAATGGATTGCAGCTTTCTTTTATATATGAAGGAAGAAAATCAGAAACCAGCAAAATCGTTCATATAGGCAGAATGCAGGTTTCTGCATTATTTTAAATCTGTTACAGGGCTCGGTTGTGAATAGAGAGGATGTTTGTCAATAATATCTTCTATAGTCTCAGGGTACATATACCGTTCCCGTGGATTGTATTCTGTAACTTCAGTAATATCATTGACATTTTCCAGGCCTACAACATATACAGCATAGGCCATACGTACATGGCGGCTCCATGTTAACAACTGATATCCTAAGCCATGATCAATGGTTCTTTGGTCGGTATCATACTCCAGTCTGTCCATATACCTTGTCCTCAGGTTTCCTACTGCGATACTTAATAAACCTATACGGTTTCTTTTAATGAATTCAGATATATGGGATAATTCATGAGCGATAACACCTATTTGGGCATCAAGAGAAAGATTTTCAAATAAAACCGGTTTCATACTTGAATCCGTGCTTATTCCTATTACATAATGACGACTCCTGGCATTTCGAAACATAGCACTTAAAACGGTTGGCTGGGCAATCAGTGGAGAGGAATATTCAGCGAGATTAAATGTTATCCGAACATCTTTTAGCTCCGGATAATAAAGTAGAGCAATGGCTATTGGTTTTTTAAATTCTTTGGGGATAGTTTTTTTATAGCCGTATTCAGCTAAGATGTCATCTATTTCTCCATTAGTAATTTCAAAATTCTCAAAAGTTTTGTAAATATTCTGAGCTGATACCTCTTTAGCGAAAATAATGGCAAAGCTTATCATAGCTGTGCAAAGCATTTTAAATAAACCAGGTTTGTTTATTCCCTTTGTTAAGCTTTTATTTTCCATGGTTTGCGCTGCTAAGTATATGTGATATTAACCCTGGAGAAAAAAAATAGTTTTGAGTCAGTTTGTGACACAGGTACATATCTCCCCGGACAGTTCAGCAGCTCTTTTACAGTCTTCTTCCATGGAAGTTCTTAATTTCTTATTCCCACAGGATTCAGCATATTGTTGGCCATCATACCTGCACTCTATGCATTTGATGCAGGAGGAAAATGTTATTAAAACACAAAATATCAGAAGTTTGTGACTCATGGGTGTTGAGATATTACACCCGATATAAACTTGCTAACTCGTAAAAGGTTTAAGCCTTTTATTGATAATTTACTATGCTGATAACAGGGGAGAGGGGTTGCAGTTTTTCCCGGCCTTTGAGGAAACCAAGTTCTGCGATAAAAGTAAAACCAGCGATTTCAGCACCGGCTTTATGAATAAGTTGAGCAGTTGCTTCGGCAGTTCCTCCTGTAGCAAGAACATCGTCATGAATTAAGATGTTAGCACCTGGCTTTACTGCTTCAGATTGCATTTCTATGCAGGCACTGCCATATTCGAGTGAATAAGAACAAGAAATTACATTTCCCGGAAGCTTCCCCGCTTTTCTTACAGGAATGAGAGGTACGCTAAGCATTTCAGCCAATAAAATCCCAAACCAAAAACCCCGGCTTTCTATGGCTGCTACAGCGTCTATAGATTTATCGCTAAATTTTGAGCAAAAATATGCACTGATTTCTTTCCAAATCATTGGTTGCTGAAGCAACGGGGAAAGATCCTTGAAACCTATCCCGGGAGTTGGGAAGTCCTGAACTTCTTTAATAATGCCCCGTAATTTTTCTTCAAGCATGAATCAGATGGTGGTAGAATTTTTAAAATCTCTTATCAGTTTATTTGCAAAAATGAAGTCCTGGAGAGATTTAACTTTATTTTCAAGAAGTGTTTTATTGCTTCCTTCCCAGACTTTCTCTCCTTCATGTATAAACATAATATATTCTCCTATCTCAATAACAGAGTTCATGTCGTGGGTTACCACAATAGTTGTTATTTCGTACTCCTCGGTGATTTCTTTAATAAGATTATCTATTTTTATAGATGTTTGTGGATCAAGTCCGGAATTGGGTTCATCACAATATAGATAGTTTGAGTTAAGAGCTATTGCACGCGCAATGCCTACCCGCTTTTTCATACCTCCACTTATCTCAGAGGGCATAAGCTTGTTTTTGTTTTCCAGGCCTACACGCTTTAATACAAAATTAACCCTGTCGAGCTTTTCCTCTTTGGTCATTTTTGTTAGCATATCTAATGGGAAAATTACATTTTCCTCTACATTCTTTGAGTCAAATAATGCAGAATTTTGAAAAAGCATACCAATTTCCCTGCGTATATCCTGCTTGGTATCATTGCTTCCGTTGGTAAAGTCCCTTCCATCGTACATTACCACACCTGTATCCGGCATAACAAGGCCAACCATGCACTTCATTAATACACTTTTGCCTGTTCCACTTGCTCCAATAATAAGGTTTGTTTTTCCTTTCTCAAATTTCCCGTCTATACCTTTGAGAATAAGCGTGTCATTAAAAGATTTGGTAATGTTTTTAATTTCAATCATTTGCCTTTAAATCCTTATAAAAGTAGATTAGCCAATAGATAATCGGCACATAAAACAGCGATACAACTTTGAGTTACAGCGGTAGTACTTGAATGGCCTACCTCTAAAGCTCCTCCTTTTGTGTAATAACCCTGGAAAGCAGATATCGAAGATATCAAAAAGGCGAAAACCAGTGATTTAATTATAGCAAAGGTGATATTATATTCCTGAAAACCATATCTGATTCCTATAATATATTCTTGTTCTGTAATCACCCCTGTTAAGGTGCCCGCTACATAACCTCCCATTATAGAAAGAAAAGCCGCAATAATTACCAGCAAGGGGAAAGTGATTACTGCTGCAATTATTTTTGGCAGGATTAAATATGAAGCACTATTGATGCCCATTACTTCTAAAGCATCTATTTGTTCTGTAATTCGCATGGTACCAAGGTTTCCTGCAATGTTAGAGCCTACCTTTCCTGATAATACTATACAGGTAATGGTAGGTGCCAATTCAAGGATGGTCATATCACGAACTATAGTTCCAATGATGTAGGTAGGTACCAGTGGGCTTACAAGGTTAAAGGCAGTTTGAACTGCTGTTACCGCTCCTATAAAGGTTGAGACTATAACAACAATAAAAACAGAATTAATACCAATAAGAATTGCTTCGTCAAGTACTAATTTTACATATACGCCAAACCTTTCTCTGTTTCTTAACAGAGATCCCATTAATAAAATATAGCTTCCGAAGGCTTTCATCAATACTCTAACAAATTATTCTTATGCTAAATTACATTATATTTCAAAAAAAATACAAAATCTTTTAATTAAACGAAAAACTATGAAAAAACTACTTGTTATTACGGGGGTGACAAAGGGTATAGGCAGAGAAATAGCAAAAAAATTTGCAGCTGGCGGTTTTGATATTGTAGGATGCGCAAGGTCGGCAGAAGATATACGGCAGTTAAAAATGGAGTTTAGTAAAGATTATCCTAAAATAGAGGCAGCCTTCTTTCAGGTAGATGTATCTATAAAGGACGAAGTTTATAAATTTGCCGATGCCGTGGTGGAAAGAAATCAACCTGTAAATGTTCTTGTGAATAATGCAGGCATTTTTACCCCCGGCCAGATTCATACCGAAGAAGAAGGGGTATTAGAAAATTTAATACATACTAATCTTTATAGTGCTTACTATCTGACAAGAAAACTAGTGCCGGTGATGATTAAAGCTAAAGCCGGGCATATTTTCAATATGTGTTCGACCGCAAGTATCACTCCTTATATAAATGGAGGAGCATATTGCATTTCAAAATATGCGCTGTACGGCATGAGTAAAGTTTTGAGGGAAGAAATGAAGGAGCATGAAGTAAAGGTTACAGCGGTCCTGCCGGGGGCAACTTATACTGCCAGTTGGGAAGGAGTAGAAATACCAGAAGAAAGATTCATGCAGGCAAAAGATGTTGCAGATATAGTTTTTGGAATTAACTCTTTGGGGAAAAATGCAGTGGTTGAAGATGTTTTGCTGAGGCCTCAATTGGGTGATCTTTAGTGTTTGGATAATTTTATTTAATAGTTAAGATTTTTAAAACTTTTTATTTGTTGGTTGGTTATAATTCCTTTATTGCTTATATGAGTAAAGATCAGGGAGTAAAATATTGAAAATATTGCAAAGACGCTGGATTAGTTTATTTTCATGGATTTTTTTTCATGGTATGCTAACGGAAGTAAAAATTTGTAAATTTACAATGTTTTAAAAACAACAGGAACGTTATGATGGAACTGCAAACCAAACCTCAACCTATAAAAATCCATAGTTATACACAAAGTCTTACCCAGTACATAAGGAGAAAATCAAGGGAAGTGCAGATAGGAGATCTTGCTATGGGAGGTTTGAACCCCATACGGATACAATCTATGACTACGGTAGATACCATGGATACGAAGGGGTCTGTTGAGCAGATTCTCAGAATGGTAGATTCGGGATGTGAATATGTAAGAATTACAGCACCAAGCATTAAAGAAGCCCGAAACCTTGAGGTTATTAAAAAAGAGCTTAAGGCTTTAGGTTGCCATGTTCCGATTATTGCAGACATACATTTTACACCCAATGCTGCAGAATTGGCAGCTAAGCTTGTTGAGAAGGTTCGGATTAATCCCGGTAACTATGCTGATAAAAAGAAGTTTGAACTGGTTGGATATACCGATAAGTCTTATCAGGAAGAAATAGAAAGAATAAGGGAAAAATTTGTTCCCTTGGTTAACATATGTAAAGAATACGGGACAGCTATGCGGATAGGGACAAATCATGGATCCCTGTCGGACAGAATACTTAGTCGTTACGGAGATACTCCATTAGGAATGGTAGAATCAGCGCTGGAATTTGTAAGGATATGTGAAGATCTTAAATATTTTAATATTGTGCTTTCTATGAAGGCCAGCAATCCTCAGGTAATGGTGCAGGCTTATCGTTTGCTTGTGCAGAAACTTGAAGAAGAGGAGTTGCAACCTTATCCTTTGCACCTTGGCGTTACGGAAGCAGGAGAAGGGGAGGATGGAAGAATAAAATCAGCAGTTGGTATCGGAACGCTGTTAGAAGATGGTTTAGGAGATACCGTACGTGTTTCTTTGACCGAGGATCCTGAGTTTGAAGCACCGGTTGCTAAAATATTAATTGACCGATATACCCAAAGACCCGGACATAAATCTGTTAAATCCATTGATTGTCCTCCTGTTAATCCCTATCAATATTCCAAAAGAACTACACACGAAGTCTTTAACTTTGGGGGAAATAATGTTCCCAGAGTAATAGCTGATTTTAGTAAATTATCAGGGATTGAGGTTGACGATCTTAAAAGTGCCGGACATTATTACCTTCCCCTGCTTGATAAATGGGGGATGAATGATTTAGGGGCAGACTATATTTATACCGGTGATCAGGTGTTAAACTTTATGTTGCCGAATGGTTTAAAGCAAATACTTAATTATAAAAGCTGGGTAAAAGCAGATAATAAAGAAAATGTTTTTCCTCTTTTAAAATTAAAGGATTTTGTATCAAGCAAAGCCAGACACAAGTTTTTGAATTTTGTTAAGTTAGATCTTGATGACCTGAATGATAAGCTGCTGAAAAGTTTAAAAAATGATAAAAAAACAGTGATCGTTCTTGATACATATAACCTTCATGCAATGCCTGAACAACGAAGGGTATTCTTTGAATTAATTCTGAATCAGGTCGATTGTCCTGTAATTATTTACAGAAAATATCCCGAATTAAGTGATGAGCAGTTTCAGTTGTATGCAGCTACAGATTGTGGAGGCCTGCTTGTAGATGGTTTGGGTGATGGAGTCTGGTTTAGTACGGAATTGCAAAGGGTTAAAAGCCGCGAAAAGCAGATATGTGCTCTGAAATTATACAATTCAACTGCTTTCGGTATTTTGCAGGCAGCAAGGACAAGGATGACCAAAACGGAATACATTTCATGTCCTTCATGTGGCCGAACCTTATTTGACCTCCAGGAAACAACCGCCATGATCAGGAAACGTACTGATCATCTTAAAGGTGTTAAAATTGGAATTATGGGTTGCATTGTGAACGGACCTGGTGAAATGGCTGATGCAGATTACGGATACGTTGGAGTAGGAAAAGGAAAGATTGCTTTATACAGAGGGCAGAATGTGATTAAAAAGGCTGTTTCTTCAGAACATGCTGTTGATGAGTTGATTGCTCTTATAAAAGAAGATGGTGCCTGGATTGAAAAATCTGCAAGTGTCGGTTAAGGATTTAATTTAGTAGAATAAAAAAAGAGCCTCAGTTTAATGGGACTCTTTTTTGTTTATTTATAGCTATGTGGAAAATATAGAAGGTATTTGTAGTGTACACATGATAGTCAAAAAATGCTAAAATCTTGCAGCTAAAAGTAAGCTAAGGTCTTTGTACCTCAGTCCGGTTTTTTTCGCTATAAAGGCATTGGTTAGATTGCCTTTATAACAATAAACTCCCTTCATAAACCATTCTTTTGAGTAGATCATTTCTTCTACGCCACCACGCTTTGCCATTTGCAGAAGAATAGGTGTGAATAAATTACTTAGGGCTGTTGTTGCGGTCCTGGCTACCCTGGATGGAATATTAGGTACACAATAATGAATAACATCGTATTTCCTGAAAACCGGATTGCTTAAATCCGTCATTTCTGATGTTTCAAAACAACCACCCTGATCAATGCTGACATCAATAATAACAGAATTTGGCTTCATCTCAGCAACCATATCTTCTGTAACTACGCACGGACTTCCCCCTTCTTCCGTACGCAAAGAACCTATTACAACGTCAGCCTCTTTTAGTTCTCTCCGAAGGGTTATTGTATCTATTGTGGATGTGTAAATCTGAATGCCAAGATCATGTTTTAGCCTTCTGAGCTTATAAACCTGGTTGTCAAAAATTTTAACTTCAGCACCTAACCCTAATGCAGTTCTGGCGGCATATTCTGCTACCGTTCCCGCACCCAGTATTACTACTTTAGTTGGCGGCACACCTGTAATTCCACCAAGAATTACACCTTTGCCATTTTTACTGTTAAGGTATTCGGCGGCAATTAGCATTACCGTACTGCCGGCAATTTCGCTCATTGCTCTTACAACCGGCATGCCTCCAACCTTGTCTTCTATTAATTCAAAGGCCAGAGCAATTAACCGTTGTTTGGTAAGGGCATTGATGTATTCAGGACGTAGATTGGCAGTTTGTAAAGCAGAAATAAGGGTTTTGCCATGTTTCATATAGGCTATTTCCTTAAGGGTTGGTGGTTCAACTTTTAAAACTATATCAGCCGAAAAAACCTCTTCTGTGGAATAGCTTATAACGGCACCTGCGTCACTATATTCCTGGTCAGAATATTTGGCACTAATACCTGCCCCTGATTCCACTATGACTTTGTGATCGTTATTGACCAGCACGGCAACTGCTTCCGGAGTAAGGCATACCCTGTTTTCAAGCAACTCAAGCTCTTTTGGTATACCTATAAATAAGTTATTTTTATTCTCTTTTATTTTTAAAAGAGCTTCCTGGGGGTAAAGCGCATGTTCTTGTGCTAGTACTTCTAAACCTTTAGCTTTCATAGTGCCGGGCCTGGATTTTACGATGTTCAGGTTCTACTGATATGTGAATTTGTAGAAAATTTCCTGGTAAAAGTGACTCTATCTTGGAAGGCCATTCAATAAGACAAAGATTGCCGGAATATAAATACTCTTCAATCCCTATGTCCATAGCTTCCAATTCATCCTTTATGCGATAGAAGTCAAAATGATAAATAGTCTCTCCATCTAAGGTACTGTACTCATTAACCAAAGAAAATGTAGGACTCGTTACGTTGTCAGTCACCCTCTTTTCTCTACATAATGCTTTGATAAGGGTCGTTTTTCCTGCAGCCATATCCCCCTCAAACAACCATACTTTTTCTTCTGCTCCAAAGTTAAGCAATTTTTGAGCTGTTTCAGGCAATTCTCCTAAATTATAATAAATAATTTCTAATGCTTCTTTAATGCTTTCTGTCATTTAGGTGACATAGTTACGACCGGAATAATCATTTCTTCTAATGAAATACCTCCATGCTGGAAGGTGTCCTTGTAATAATTAACATAATAATTATAATTATTAGGATATGCAAAGAAATAATCTTCCGCTGTAAAAACATATGCCGTAGATACATTTCTTTTTGGTAAAAATAAACGTTCCGGTTTCCTTACTACAAAAACGGCATCGGTTTCATCAAAACCGAGGTTTTTACCATGCTTATACCGCAAATTTGTATTAGTACTTTTATCGCCTATTATTTTGAATGGACGTTTTACCCTGATTGTTCCATGATCTGTGGCTATTACCACCCTGCATTTCTTTTCCGCAATTTTTTTGAGTGCATCAAGTAGTGGAGAGTGCTGAAACCAGGAATGGGTCAAAGAGCGGTAGGCTGACTCATCAGGCGCTAGTTCACGTATCATTTGCATGTCAGTCCGGGCATGGGACAGCATATCTACAAAATTGTACACAATTACATTAAGCTTATTATGAAACAAGTTGGGCATATTTTCTACCA
>JBKBXU010000114.1:0-2488 GCA_046313675.1 Cytophagaceae bacterium | reverse complement strand
GTTTAGGATTTTATGGTATGAATGCTTAATGTTAAGATTGTTTCTTTTTAACTGATGAGCAAGAAACTGGTCTTCAGAATTGTTTTTTCCTTCATCTTCCTCGTCGCTTACCCAGAGGTCAGGATGTTTTTTTTCCATATCTGATGGAAGCAAACCGGAAAAAATAGCATTTCTACTATAGGCGGTGGTTGTAGGTAAAATTGAATAGTATGTAGCTTCTTCGTCAATATTAAAATAATTATTGATGGTAGATTCCAAAATCTTCCACTGATCGTACCTTAAATTATCTATAACTATAAAAAAAAGTGAGTCGGTGGTGTCAAGCAAAGGGAAAACCTTTTTTTTCATTAATTGATGTGAAAGTATGGGCTTTTCAGCTTTCGGGTCATTTAGCCAATCCTCATATTCTTCGGTAATGAACTTGGAAAAGTTTTTATTAGCTTCTGTCTTTTGCATATCGATAATATCCTTCATGCTCTTGTTTTCGGTATTATCAATTTCAAGCTCCCAGTATATTAATTTTTTATAGATTTCCACCCATTCT
The DNA here is from genome assembly GCA_046313675.1 of Cytophagaceae bacterium. GTDB lineage: Bacteria > Bacteroidota > Bacteroidia > Cytophagales > Cytophagaceae > JBKBXU01. The sequence continues at coordinate 1,944 of JBKBXU010000114.1, read as the reverse complement.
TCAAAATCTATTCGGTCATTATAGGCCATGCTAAGATTTCGGAATTCCTGTTGATAGTTAACGTTTGTTTTTTCTGAAATCAAACGTTTATTGTCAAGAATCTTTTTTACAGATAGGAGAATTTGCTTAGGATTTAATGGTTTGATAAGGTAATCAGCTATTTTAGATCCAATAGCTTCTTCCATGATAGCTTCTTCCTCACTTTTGGTAATCATTATTACCGGCAGGTTTGGTTTAAAACTTTTTATCTGGCTTAGGGTTTCCAATCCACTCATTCCGGGCATGTTTTCATCCAAAAAGACGATGTCAAATTTTTCTTCGCTGCATTTTTCAAGTGCATCATTCCCACTGTGAACTGGAGTTACGTCATAACCTTTTTCTTTTAAAAAAATGATGTGGGGTTTTAGTAAATCAATTTCATCATCGGCCCATAAAATATTATATCTTTGCATGTAAATTAGTTGAGGTTAAAAGCTAAAAATCATATTTGACTTAATATAATAAGTTATATCAATTAAAAAAGGTTTGAACAAGAAAAAAATATTTAATGACCCGATTTATGGTTTTGTAACCATATCAAATGATTTAATCTTTGATATTATTGAGCATCCTTATTTTCAGAGATTAAGGCGCATTAAGCAATTGGGACTTACTGATCTTATTTATCCGGGTGCCCTGCATACCCGATTCCATCATGCCATTGGGGCAATGCACCTAATGGGACTTACCTTGAGCAATCTGAGAAGCCGTGGCCATGAAGTTACGGAAAAAGAATTTATTTCTGCGCAAATAGCGATCTTGTTGCACGATGTTGGGCATGGCCCTTTTTCCCATACTCTTGAACATACTTTATTAAATAATATTAATCACGAAAAGATTTCTCTTCTAACGATACAAAAGCTTAATCAGATTTTTGGAGGTGAGTTGGACATGGCATTGGAAATGTTTTCAGGAGCCTATCACAGAAAATTTTTTCACCAGTTAATATCAAGCCAGTTAGATATTGATCGCTTGGATTATCTTCAGCGAGATTGTTTTTTTACCGGAGTATCTGAAGGAACAATAGGGGCAGATCGAATTATAAAAATGCTTGATGTGGTAGACAATTCCATCGTTATTGAAGAAAAAGGGATTTATAGTGTGGAAAACTTTCTAAATTCCCGCCGTCTGATGTACTGGCAAGTATATTTGCATAAAACTACGGTAAGCGCTGAAAAAATGCTTATTCAGGTTATAAAGAGGGCGAAATATCTTGTACAGAAGGGAGAAGTGTTGTTTGCCTCAGAACCTCTGGAGTTTTTTTTACGTAATGATTTGACGTATGAGGATTTTTTGAATAATGAAAATACACTTGATACGTTTTTGAGATTGGATGATTACGATATTTGGGGAGCTCTTAAAATTTGGGTTACTAATAAAGATATTTTCCTTTCCGAATTATGCAGGGGATTACTAGAAAGAAAACTTTTTAAAATTCAGTTGTCCAACGACCCGTTTAAAGAATCTCAGGTAAGATCTATAAAGGAATGTTTAAAATCAACTTATAAAATTGGAGAATCTGACCTCGAGTATTTTCTGCTACTGGGTGCCGTTAGCAATGAGGCATATATGGCTGGTGGCGAAAAAATCAATATCCTGATGAAAACCGGAAACATACTTGATGTCGCTAAAGCATCTGATTTACCAAATATTACAGCTATAAGTAAAATCGTCAAAAAGTATTATTTATGCTATCCAAAAGAATTATATTTGTAAAGATAAATAAACTTGTTTAATGGAATTTACCACCAAGCAGATTGCTTATATTATAGGCGGGGAAATACAAGGTAATGATTCGCTAAAGATTAATAAATTAGCTAAAATCCAGGAAGCCTCAGAAGGGTGTATTTCGTTTCTGTCTAATCCCAAGTATGAAAATTTTATTTATTCTACGGACGCTAGTGC
>JBKBXU010000113.1:0-13006 GCA_046313675.1 Cytophagaceae bacterium | reverse complement strand
TAAAATGAAGTCCGGCTGTCGGAGCAGCTACTGCACCTGTGTGCTCAGCATAAATGGTTTGGTAACGATCTCTGTCTTCAGGTTCAGCTTTACGTTTGATGTATTTTGGAAGTGGAGTTTCTCCAAGAGAGTCAATGGTCTTGTAAAATTCTTCATCAGTGCCATCAAACAGGAACCTTATGGTACGTCCCCTGGAAGTTGTGTTGTCAATAACTTCAGCTTCAAGCTCTCCGTCACCAAAGAACAATTTGTTGCCTACACGGATTTTTCTTGCCGGATCTACCAATACATCCCAAAGGTGCGAGCCTGCGTTTAATTCGCGAAGAAGGAATACCTCAATTTTTGCGCCTGTTTTATCTTTTTTTCCAAAAAGCCTGGCAGGAAATACTTTGGTGTTGTTAACCACCATCATATCTCCATCATCAAAATAGTTGATGATGTCTTTAAATACTTTGTGCTCGATCGTGCCCTTGGCTCTGTCAAGTACCATCATTCGTGCTTCATCTCTGTTTTCTGAAGGATAAAGCGCTAAAAGTTCTGGAGGAAGTGTAAAACGAAATTCTGAAAGTTTCATATTGTTACAATAGTATTACGGTACTAATTTATTTTATAAAGGTGATTTTAAAAGTTTGCAAAGGTAATAACTGTTCTTCTTATAAAGGAAAATTATGTAATAAATATGTAAAAAAAAAGAACCGGCTTGTCACAGGTTCTTTTTTGTAATAATAGTACGTATTATTTTAAGTATTATTATCCAACTTCCTCAGCTTCTTTTTTCTTTTCTTCAGGCAGGGCAACGCCTTTTACTTTAGCACGGATCTTTGCTTCAATTTCATCGGTTAGTTCCGGGTTGTCCAGAAGCAGTTGTCTTACAGAGTCGCGTCCTTGTCCTAATTTGTTGCTTTCATAAGAGAACCATGATCCTGACTTTTGTATAACATTAAGTTCTGATCCAAGATCTATGATTTCCCCTACTTTTGAAATTCCTTCGCCATATATAATGTCAAACTCTACCACTTTGAACGGAGGTGCTACCTTGTTTTTTACTACTTTGACTTTGGTTCTGTTGCCGGTAATATTGTCAGCACTTTCTTTTATTTGACCGATTCGGCGAATATCAAGCCTTACAGACGCATAGAATTTTAAGGCATTACCACCTGTAGTAGTTTCAGGGCTGCCAAACATTACTCCTATTTTATCACGCAACTGGTTGATAAATATGCAGCAACAACCGGTTTTGTTAATTGTTCCGGTTAGTTTTCTTAAGGCCTGCGACATAAGTCTTGCCTGAAGGCCCATTTTGCTGTCACCCATTTCTCCTTCTAATTCACCTTTGGGAACAAGGGCTGCAACGGAGTCAATAACGATAATGTCAATGGCGCCTGAACGGATCAGGTGTTCGGCAATTTCCAAAGCCTGTTCACCATTGTCAGGCTGGGAGATAAGCAGGTTTTCTGTATCGATGCCTAACTTTTCTGCATAGGATTTATCAAAAGCATGCTCTGCGTCAATGATGGCTGCCATGCCTCCGGATTTTTGTGCTTCAGCGATGCAGTGCATTGCCAGAGTTGTTTTACCGGAAGATTCCGGGCCATAAATTTCAACGATTCTTCCGCGTGGAATACCGCCAATGCCTAAAGCCATGTCAAGCCCAAGTGAACCTGTTGATATAGCAGGAACATCTACTACCCGCTCATCACTGAGTTTCATAACGGTGCCTTTGCCGTAGGTCTTCTCTAATTTATCTAAAGTTAATTGTAAGGCCTTGAGTTTTTCTGCGTTGCTATTCATAGGAGAGAATGTTTTATGTGAAAATACGATTTAATGGATCAATAAACAAAATATTTTTTGTACTGGTTTTTTATAAAATATGTAATGTTCATAGCACAAAGATAGCTGGTATAAACGCATTGGATCTGCGTTTCGAATCCAAATATAAAAAAAATATTTTTATCATTCTTTTATTGGATGTTATCTATAAAATCGGGTAAATTTTGAACGAATTTATTATATTAAAATGTTTAAAGGTGATTAAAATTGGCTGATGGCAAAAAAGAAATCAACATTGAGGAAAATACTTTATGGTGTGTTAGTCGTATCGGCTCTTTTAGCTGCCATATACCACCAATCCATTTTATATGGCATTTCGCAGGGCTATGGACAGGTAAGCATTCTTATGAAGGCCAGGCCTATTGAGGAATTTCTTGATGACCCTAACTATCCGGATTCTCTTAAAGCCAATATACGTTTGGTGCAGGAAATCCGTGAGTTTGCCTTTGACTCTTTGGGCTTAAACCGCAACGATAATTATACGACCCTGTTTGACCAGGGAGGCAAGCCAATACTATGGATTGTAACAGGAAGCGATCCTTATAATCTTAAAGCCCGGGAATGGAGTTTTCCTTTTTTAGGTTCCTTCTCCTATAAAGGTTTTTTTGATTTCAAGAAAGCAGAAAAGGAGGAGGGAAAATTGAAAGCTGAAGGATTGGATACCTCAATCGGAGAAGTAGAGGGGTGGTCAACACTTGGTTGGTTTAAAGATCCGATCCTGAGCAACATGCTTCATCGCCGGCCTGGAAGCCTTGCCAACCTCATAATTCATGAACTGACCCACGGAACCCTGTATATTAAAAATGATGTCGACTACAATGAAAATCTGGCAAGTTTTGTTGGTGACAAAGGAGCATTGATTTTTCTAAGACAGAAATATGGAGAAGACAGTCCGGAATACAGGCAATATGAAGAAGGGAAAATAATGCTTGAGGAGTATACCAAAAAAGTCTTGATTAATGGAGACCGATTGGATAGCTTGTACAATACCTTTTCCAACGAAATGCCTCTGAAAGACAAAGGAAAACTAAAAAAAGTTGTTTTGAAAGAAATACAGCTTGATCTGCAGAATTTTTTCGATCAGTATAAAAATGTCAATCCACGTTTCTATCACCGGATTGAAAATCTTAATAATACCTATTTTCTTGATTACCGAAGATACAGAGAGAAACAAGATGTATTTGAAGAGGAGTTTAGGGAAAAATTTAATTCAGATTTTAAAGCGTACATGCTATATCTGAAAGAAACGTATCCGTCGTTATAGTAAAAAAAAATGGTACACCATTTGTGTTATCATTTAATAAATGTAAAAAATGAAAAGGCTATTCATACTTCCCGGTTTACTTTTGTTTTTAATGTCCTTTACACTCTTGTCTGATAACTCATCTTCTACAGAAGGTGTTGACTATGCAGAAGTGGGACAAGATAATTTTACCAAAGGAGAGAAGTTGACTTATAAGGTACATTATGGTTTTTTGAATGCAGGAGAGGCCACGATGGAAGTTCATCCTAAATTGTATAAGGTGAACAATCGGGTATGTTACAAAGCTACCGTTTTTGGCAAATCAACCGGAGCTTTTGATATGATGCTTAGGATTCGCGATACCTGGGGGGCCTATATAGATTCGGGAGCAATTATACCTCAACGTTCGTTCCGTAATATAGAAGAAGGAAAATACCGTCTGAAAGAAACGGTGAATTTTAACTATGCTTCAAAAAGAGCTGAATTTGAGTGGGACAGAAAAGGCGATATCTCCAGAGATACTTTTGAAATACATTCCAAAATTCAGGACATTGTAAGCGGGTATTTTTATCTTAGAACATTGAATTATAATAAATTGAGTATGGGAGATACGATAAAAGTTGATGCGATTTTTGAAGATAAAGTGTATGATTTTCAGTTGAAATATATGGGTAAAGGTGTTGTGTCTACCAAATTTGGTAAAATTGATGGTATTCTTTTAACTCCTATTATGCCTGAAAACACCTTGTTTAAGGGTGGCGAAAGTATCAGGTTCTGGATGTCTGATGATAAAAACAAAATTCCTGTTAAAATTGAAGCAGATATGTTTTTAGGGGCTGTTGCCATGGATTTAACCAGTTACGAAGGCTTAAAACACCCTATACAGTTCAGGAAGAAATAATCTGACAGGTAAAAAGTGTCAAAAGCCAAAAAAACTTATTAATTTTACAGGATGAATAAATTTCAATTTTTACGTATTGTTTTTATATTTATTGTTTTAGCATTTCCTTTCACCTCTTTTGCTAAGGGAATAATCATAAAAGGGGATTTTCAGAATACAGGGTCAGCTAAATATATATATATATTCCAATTTATCGGTCCTGAACTTGTTAAACAAGATTCTTCAGAGCTTAAAGGAAGTTCATTTCAATTTAAATTAAAGAATGAATTGCCACGGGGTATGTATAAAATAGGTATTTCTGAGGAACAATCGATGATATTAATTCTTGGGAAAGATAATGTACTCTTGAATGCTGATTTAAATAACCTTCCTAAAAGCATTATTATTTCCGGGTCTCGGGAAAATGATGTGTTTTATGACTACAGGGATTTCAATGACAGATATAATCAGGAAGTACAACAGCTTCAGAAAGATGCACAGGCATTAAATGCGCAAAGACAAAGCAATCCCGGTAAATTTGAATACGAAATGTCGAAGCTTCAGCTCAGGCTTGATTCCCTGAACCTGGATCAGAAAAATACCTACACAAGGTACATTAATGAAAATAAAGGTTTATTTATTTCTAAAATAATAAGCCTGTTTATTTACGATGCAGAAGAAACCGCAGATAATTTCTTTGCAGAAAAACTGTTTACAGATCCGGAATATGCCCGTGGAGACATGATCTTATCCAAGGTTTCTAATTATTTACAGCGTTTTGCACAACCTAACCTGGATTCCTGGAGAGCTTCTTTTAACACTCTCTTGGCACAGGCTCCAAAAGGAACACCGGGCAGGGAGGCATTGTATATATCCTTTGTAAAATTGGTGCTTCCATATGACTCAGATTACGCCAGAAAATTGGCCGAGGGTTATCATGAGGAATATCCTTCTTCCGAAATAGCGGGCAAAATGTTGGCGAACATTCCTAAAGGTAAGCCAGATGTTGGAGATGTAGCTCCGGATTTCACGTTAACAGATCCTGAGGGTAACCTCGTTAAACTATCTTCTTTAAGAGGACAAGTTGTTTTACTTGATTTTTGGGCATCATGGTGCGGGCCTTGTCGTATGGAAAATCCAAATGTGGTAAAAGCTTATCATAAGTTTAAGGATAGGGGTTTTACAGTATTTAATGTATCTTTGGATAACAATAAGAATAACTGGGTACAAGCCATAGAGAAAGACGGCCTGGTTTGGACTAACCATGCTTCTGATCTTCAGGGATGGAAGTCTCCAATTGCACAGTTATATCATGTTAAGGGTATTCCATCAACGTTTTTAATTGACAAGGATGGAAGAATAATTGCCACCAACCTGAGAGGTGTCAGCCTTGAAGAAATGCTTGAAAAAGTATGTAAATAATTTTTATGAGTGTAAGACATAAGGTACTAGTAGTAGATGACGAACCGGATATTCTGGAACTTTTAGAATATAATCTTCTTAAGGCAGGTTTTGATGTAGCTACTGCATCTGACGGTAAGGAGGCCATAGAAAAAGCAAAAGAATTTTTGCCCAATCTTATCCTTATGGATATTATGATGCCTAAAATGGATGGCATTGAGTCAGTCACTCAGATACGAAAAAATGTTAAGCTTAGTGATACCTATATTATTTTTTTGACGTCCAGGTCTGAAGAATACTCCGAGATAGCTGCCTTTGAAGCCGGGGCCAATGATTTTATAACTAAACCCATCAAGCCACGCGCTCTGATGAGTAGGATTTCTGCTTATTTTAAAAGAGATAGTAGTAATGTAAAAGACTTGAGTGTGGTTACGGTAGGGGATATTATCATTGACAGGGGAAGTTATACGGTAATGAAAGGGGAGACCAAGGTAGTTCTTCCAAAAAAAGAATTTGAATTATTGTACTTTCTTACCTGCCACCCGGACACAGTTTATACCAGAGATGAACTCCTTAGGTATATATGGGGGGCTGATGTGTATGTGGTGGCCAGAACGGTTGACGTGCATATTAGAAAGATCAGGGAAAAAATCGGTGAGGATTTTATAGTTACAGTAAAAGGAATTGGTTATAAAATTAACAGTAACAGCTGAGAATGTTCTATAATTCAAAGGTGCTGGCTTTGTTGATCGCTGCCCTAAATGCACTTATAATTTATTTTTTCATTTCGTTTTTCCCTTCTGCTTCTTCAGCCTATTTTATTGTAGCCTTGTTTTTGAGTTCATTTATAGTAGCCTTTCTTGGCATGAAACTGACGGTGTTTAGAGAAATAACCCGTATCCATGATTTGCTTGAGAACTTTAAGCGTAAAGATTATGCAATAGATGTTAAAGTAAATGAACATACGAACAATCCACTTCTTCTTATAAAGAAAGAGATTGCAGACTTTGCGGGCACTAAACAAAAAGAAATTGATGAACTTAAAAAGCTGGAAACTTTTCGAAGGGAGTTTCTGGCAGATGTTTCCCATGAATTAAAGACCCCTATTTTTGCTGCACAGGGTTTTGTTCATACCCTTCTGGATGGAGCTGTTGAGGATGTTGAGGTCAGGGATCGCTTTCTTGGCAAGGCTGCCAAAAGTCTTGACGGCCTGAATATATTGGTAGAAGATTTATTAACCATCTCTCAGCTTGAATCCGGCGATATTAAAATGAATTTTATTTCTTTTGATATTCGTAAACTCACAGAAGATATTTATGATCAATTGGAAGAAACCGTGGACAAAAAAGGGATTAAACTTAAGTTCTATAAGTTTTCACCCAAATCTTCTTATGTTTATGCCGATAAACAGAGGATACGCCAGGTTCTTACGAATTTGATTGTCAATGCGGTAAAGTATGGCCGCGACAAAGGTAATGTAACGGTATCATTTGCAATGGAAAACAATTATGTTTTTATATCTGTGAAGGACGATGGCCCGGGGATTGAGCAATACCATTTGAACAGGATTTTTGAACGGTTTTATCGGGTGGAGAAAAGCCGGTCAAGGGAAAAAGGAGGGACTGGCCTTGGTTTGGCAATTGTAAAGCATATTTTAGAAGCACATGATTCAAAAATCTATGTTTCCAGTCAAGTGGGCAGCGGTACGATTTTTTCTTTTAAACTGAAAATGGGAAGAGTGATCAATGAAAAAGGTTAATTTTCAGGACCTTATTCTTTGTGAGAATGAGGATTATATTTTGGTCAATAAAACACCATTTTTATCTCCACTGGAGGACAGGGTAGCGTTTAGTGATAATGTTCTTGGTTTGGCTAAAGGGTATTATGCGGATGCCCAGGTTTGTCATAGAATTGATAAAGAAACTTCCGGCATACTTGCCATTGCAAAAAATAGTGAAGCTTACAGAAACCTGGCTATGCAATTCGAGCATAGGGAGGTCGAAAAAGTTTATCATGCCGTAGTAGGGGGTGTGCAGGATTTCAAAGGTGTGATGGTAAACCTGCCCATATTGACCCTTTCCAAAGGTGTGGTTAAAATTGATTATGCGGAAGGGAAAGAAGCTCAGACTGTTTTTAATACGATTAAAGCTTTTAAACGGCAAACATTAGTGGAATGCATGCCACTAACCGGGCGTATGCATCAGATACGAATTCATCTGGCACAGCTCAAAGCATCCATAGTTCAGGATGAACAATATGGTGGTGAACCGGTTTATCTTTCTACTTTAAAAAAGAAATTTAACCTGAAAAAGGATACAGAAGAACAAGCTTTGATAAAAAGATTTGCTTTACATGCTTTTTCTTTACAATTTCGCCTCCCTAATGGAGATGTGCTCTATTATGAGGCTCCATACCCTAAAGATTTTGATGTGCTTGTGAAGCAACTGGAGAAATACAGTTGAGAAGTTCAGCGGGTTCTGCGAAACTATTTAGGATTTAATTCACTTATACAAGATAAATGTTTTCATAATAAACGGGTGAAAAATAAAATAATATTTCACTGTTGCATTTGAAAATTATAAGACTTATCTTTGTGTCCCTTTTTAAGGAGGGGTGTGGAGAGTATTTATACCGAGTAAAATATATATTAAATGGATAGCTTAAGTTTCAAAACTGCTTTCGCTAATAAAGAAACAGTTAAAAAAGAATGGGTGGTTGTTGACGCTAATTCTGAGGTATTAGGTAGACTTGCCAGTCGTGTTGCCGCTATTATTAAAGGTAAGACTAAGGCTAGCTATACACCAAATGTTGATTGTGGTGATAATGTGATCATTATCAATGCAGACAAGATCAGGCTTACCGGAAAGAAGTGGACTGACAAAGTTTATGTAAGGCACACTACCTATCCGGGAGGACAAAGATTTACAACTCCTAAGCAGTTAAAAGATAAATCATCAAAATTTATCATTGAAAAAGCTGTAAGAGGTATGTTACCCAAAAACAGGCTTGGAAGAGCATTGTTTAACAATCTTTATGTATATGAAGGTGCAGAGCATCCTCATGTAGCACAAACACCAAAAGAAATAAAATTTTAATTCTCTTTACTGAATGGAAATCGTAAATACAATTGGAAGAAGAAAAACATCGGTAGCCAGAATCTACATGAAGCCTGGCAAAGGAAATGTTTTGATCAACAACAGGGATATTAAGGAATATTTTGCTTCTGATATTCTTAACACAATCACCAACCAACCTTTTGCAAAACTTTCCGAAAACGGAAAATATGATGTTTATGTGAATGTTAAAGGTGGTGGAGTGGCAGGACAAGCTGAGGCCATCAGAATGGCTATATCAAGGGCATTATGTGAAGTAAACCCTGAAAACAGGCCTCCACTGAAAGAAGAAGGCTTCCTTACCAGAGATCCAAGGATGGTAGAAAGAAAGAAATACGGAAGAAGGAAAGCAAGAAGAAGATTCCAGTTCAGTAAACGTTAATATTCAGTCTATACTATATATCAAGAATGGCAAACTTAGAGTACAAGGATTTATTAAATGCAGGTGTACATTTTGGTCACTTAACCAGAAAGTGGGATCCGCGCATGGCTCCATATATTTTTATGGAGAAAAATGGTATCCATATCATAGATCTTAATAAAACGCTTGCAAGCCTTGATGAGGCTTCAGCAGCTATTAAAAATATAGTTCGTTCAGGTAGAAAAATCCTTTTCGTTGCTACCAAGAAACAGGCAAAAGAAGTTGTTGCTGAAGAAGCAAGAAGACTTAAGATGCCTTATGCTACGGAAAGATGGTTAGGTGGTATGCTTACCAACTTTGCAACTGTAAGAAAATCTCTTAAGAAAATGTCTTCCATCGACAAGATGATGAAAGAAGAATCTTATACTGCCCTTGCAAAAAGAGAAAAACTTACCATCACTCGTGAAAGAGAAAAACTTGAAAGAGTTTTAGGTGGAATTGCAGAACTAACAAGACTTCCTGCAGCACTTTTTATAGTTGATGCCAAGAAGGAGCACATCGCTGTTAAAGAAGCTAAAAAACTTAATATTCCTGTTTTTGCTATCGTTGATACCAATACAGATCCAACTAGTGTGGATTATGCAATACCTGGTAATGATGATGCTTATAAATCAATTGCAATAATTACTCAGGCAATTGGAAAAGCAATCGAAGAAGGTCTTTCCGAAAGAAAAAAAGACAAGGACGATAAGCAGCTTCAGGATGAAGAAGATACAAAAAAGGAATTGGATAGTAAAGAAGCTCAATAATAAGAATTACTTGCTTTGCAATACGAATACATATTTGAACAATGATATAACTGTGTCATTGTTCATTTTTTTTGTGGCGCTTTTTATATAACTAATACATTTAAAAATTATAAATATTATGGCTATAACCGCACAAGATGTTAACAAATTAAGGCAAATGACCGGTGCCGGAATGATGGATTGTAAGAAAGCATTGACTGAATCCAATGGAGATTTTGAAGGAGCTGTTGATATTCTTAGAAAAAAAGGTCAGAAAGTATCTGCAGCCCGTTCAGACAAAGAAGCTTCTGAAGGTTCTGTTTTTGTTAAAACCAATGCCGATAATACCGAAGGTGTAATCGTTGCGCTTAATTGCGAAACGGATTTCGTTGCTAAGAATGATGAGTTCCAGAATCTTGGTAATCTGATTGTAGAGAAAGCATTTGAAAACAATCCTTCAACAACAGAAGAATTGTTAAGCATTAAAGTGGACAACCGTCCATTGAGCGAACACATTACCGACCTTATTGGAAAGATTGGTGAGAAAGTTGAAGTTAGCTCTTACGAGAGAGTAAAAGGAGAGAAAGTTGTACCTTATGTCCACTATGGTTCTAAACTAGGTGTGTTAGTTTCTCTTAAAGGTGTGAATGGTACAGATGTTACTGAAGTTGGAAAAGATGTAGCTATGCAAATTGCAGCTATGCGTCCTATAGCAGTAGATAAAGATGATGTAGATTCTAAAACCATTGAAAGAGAAATAGAGATTGGTAAGGAGCAGGCCAGGGCAGAAGGTAAGCCGGAAGCTATGTTGGAAAAAATCGCTCAGGGAAAACTTAACAAGTTTTACAAAGAGAGTACTCTTTTAAACCAGGAGTACGTAAAGGATAATTCTAAAACTATTGCTCAGTTGCTGGATAGCGTTAACAAAGGCCTTACAGTGAAAGAGTTTAAAAGAATCTCAATCGGTAGTTAAACCAAATATTTGACGTTTTAAACAAAAAAATCCTGCTTTTAGCAGGATTTTTTTGTTTAAAACCCAAAGTGCGATCGTATTTTATAATACTCCCTCAGATTCCAATACATTGTTTTCTATTCGTAGTATATCGTAGTATTAGGCAATAAAGCTGAAATTTTTTGTTGCTCTTTTTTTGGAATTTCGTTCCCTACCAGTGTTAATGTTCTTAAGTTTTTTAAATTAGCTATTTCCACTGGCAAAGCTGTGAGTTGATTTAATGCAAGATCCAGATTCTCCAGAGAACCTAGCATGGCAACAGTTCTTGGAAGGCTTGTGATGCCATTTTGTCTCAGATTTAATGTTTTAAGTTGCTTTAAATTCCCAAATTCATTTGGCAATTCCTTTATTTGGTTTTTATTAAGGCTTAGTTCTCTTAAGTGTGATAGCTTCCCAATGACAGGAGGAACGGTTGTGATTTTATTGCTGCTCAGGTCAAGTGAAACCAGGCTTGTTAATTTCGCATATTTATCGGAAAGTGTAGTCGCTTTGTTGTTGAAGAAGTTTAGTTTTACTACATAAATTAATTTTTCACTTCCTTCGGGCAAATCTGTTAAATTCTGAGAACTGAAATCAACACAGTATACAACTTCAGGTTCCAATAATGCAGTATTAATCGGGAAACATTCGCCCATACAACTTTTTTCTAGTTTCACAGCCGATTCGACTTTGCCTAATTTTAGCGCTTCAACAAAATCGGAGCAAAGTTCAGTACTCATAAAGCCCATTTTTTTACCCAGTAAATCTTTGGCATAAGCACGGTGGTAATAGGCATCTGCAAAATCAGGCTTCAGGCTTATGGCATTGGTGAATTCTCCAATAGCCTGAATATATTCTTTCTTATTTAGGCTGGCTATACCATTTTCATAGAACCGCTGAGGGTCTGGCTGTGTGAACCCGGATAAAAGGACGAATATGCCGGCTAGCAAAAGTGTATAACAGGTGCGCATAGGTTGTTTTTTTTTCTGTTATAATTATATTAGTTATAATACGAAATCCCCTGGAATTAGGTTGTCTTATTTTTTGCCAAAACTAACTAATTATTCCAGAACATTTTGTTCATTTTTGCAAGTAATTTGTACATCGGATCCCAGTCTTAACGATAAATATTATTCATTCATCAGGGTTTCGATTTCTTCCGGTTCAATAGGTATATTTTTCATAAGATTCACGGGCCCTGATTCGGTTATTAAGATGTCATTTTCCAATCGTATACCAATTTCTTCTTCTCGAATATATATTCCAGGTTCACAGGTAAATACCATTCCTTCGCAAAACGACTTTCTTCTGTCGCCCACATCATGTACATCAAGGCCAAGAAAATGGGATGTGCCATGCATAAAGTATTTTTTGTATAGCGGCATGGCAGGATTTTGGTTTTTTACATCGGTACGATCAAGCAAGCCGAGGTCTATTAATTCTGATTCCATAATTTTCCCCACCTCTTTTTGATAATCGGTTAAATTATTCCCGGGTACAAGCATCTTTGTGGCAAGGTTTAATACCTTGTGTACTGCTTTATAAACGTTCTTTTGTCTGTCGGTAAACTTCCCATTTACAGGGATGGTTCTGGTCAGGTCAGCCGCATAGTTTGCATACTCAGCTCCGATATCCAACAGGATAAGCTCTCCATCCTTACATTGACGACTGTTTTCTATATAATGCAAAATACATGCGTTTGCCCCGGAGGCTATAATGGGCAAATAGGCAGGGCCGCGAGACCGGTTTTTGATGAATTCATGGAGGATTTCTGCTTCAATTTCATATTCCCAGACTCCTGCTTTTACGAATGGCAATATTCTCCGAAAGGCTTTTTCTGTAATGTTGCAAGCTTTTTGCATCAATTCAATTTCAAAATTGGATTTTACGGCTCGCAAGGCATGCATAATAGGTGCTGCCCTTTCGTAGGTGTGCAAAGGGTATATAGTCCTAATATGGGTGGAAAAGCGGTCTTGGTATGTATCGATGCTTTTTTTTGACCGGGAATGCTCGTTGCTGTTCAGATAAATATATTCACATTCAGAAACAAGCACTGAAAGAATGCTGTCGAAATCTGAAGTCCAATAAATATTTTCTATTCCTGAGGTTTCAGAAACTTGTTTCTTTGATAATTTGTTTCCCTCCCAAACTGCAATATGTTCATTTGTTTCTTTAACAAATACTATTTCTTTGTAGTTGCTATTATAGCTATCAGGATATAAGAGAAGAATAGTTTCTTCCTGATCTATTCCTGATAGGTAAAACAAATCACTGTTCTTCCGGAAAGCCATTGTACCGTCGGCATTGGTAGGCAGGATATCATTGGATACGAAAATGGCGATGGAGTTTGGTTTTAGATAGGAGATAAAGTTTTTCCTGTTATTTTTGAACAATTCATT
>JBKBXU010000112.1:5243-13062 GCA_046313675.1 Cytophagaceae bacterium | reverse complement strand
AATCTCATGACCAAAAGGCATGACAGTTTTGTACATATCATTCGTAAGTCTTTTGATGTCATCCAACGTAATTTCATCATCATTGGAATTTCTTGTGATGCTGCCATGGTGCATGGAACTGCGTATATGCTGCCCGGCAATTCCCACATTCACAACCTTGATGTTAACACCGGATTGCTCCTCGGCTTCCTCAATGGCGGTTCTGATAGCCGCAACGGTACTGTTAATATTCGTCACAACTCCACGAATCACCCCTTCGGAAACGGCTTTACCCATTCCGAGAATTTCGAGTTTTCCATAATCATTGAGTCGGCCAACTATGGCACAAATTTTTGTTGTTCCGATGTCGAGGCCTGCGATAATTTTATCTTTTTCCATAACTAAATATTATTCACATATAATCTGATCTTTGTACTTAAGCTTTACCCTTGAATAGACCTGAAATCCTTTCATAGGTAAAATTTCTTTATAGTAGATTTTCATCTTCTTAAATTTTTCTTCAAGTTGTTCAGGCAAACCAAACTCTATCACTTCATCTCCTACCTGAGGGGTAAAGGTTATTTCTCCATTGGCACTAATGGTCATTTGTGCCAATTGCGCTTTCCAGAATTTATCACTGTCAATTATATTTAACACCTCCAGGTATGGCATGCCTTCATCCGATCTGAAAAAGTCCGGTTTCAACAGCGTATAGATATAATCTCCGTCCACAAGAATCACACGAGCAGTAAATTTGGGCGAAAAAGGCAAGGTTCCGCCTTCATTACTCACATAGGCATGAGGCCCATGCGTCTGAATAATCCGTGCAACCGGCCTGTCCTGCTGCACTTCCACCATCAGATTACCCTTTACGTCTTTATAAACCTGTGCATCTTTTACAAACTTATGAGCCAGAATCCGAGACTCCAGTTTCTTCAGATCAATCTTATCGTACGCAATTCCTTCAATAGGTTCACGCCCTTCCAGGGTCATCAAATCCATGACATCTTCCTCATTCACAAAATAATTGTCATACTGGTAATCAATATGAAAAATCACTTTCTGACATGTCTTCCCACTATAGGTATGATCTGAAAATCCTATAAAGGAAAATATGCTGACACTAAATACAATCAGCAAAATGCTTTTTTTGAAAAATGGCATATTAAATTTCATATACCTCCTCCAGTTTAAGTTTAACAGGTTCAACCAGCTTATCTATGTCTCCGGCACCCATGGTAACGACTACATCAGTTTGCAATCGGGCAAGAACTGAAGGCAGCTCTTCTTTCGTTACCAATTGCTTATTCGCTGCACTGATTTTTTGTAGCAAGACCTCTGAAGTTATACCTTCCAAAGGTTTCTCCCTTGCCGGATAAATATCAAGCAAAACCACTCCATCTGCTTTTGAAAGGCTATGTACAAACCCTTCCATAAAATCTCTGGTACGACTAAAGAGATGAGGCTGAAATGCAACCGTAATATGTTTCCCGGGATATAACATCCGCACCGCATCCAGGCATGCTTCTATTTCTGTCGGATGATGTGCATAATCATCAATGTAAATAATCCTCTGCCCTTTTATATGATATTCAAATCGTCGTTTTACACCTTTAAAATTCTCAATGGCCTCAGCGATCACTTCATCTGAAATCCCTACAATTCGTCCACAAGCCCATGCCGCCAGGGCATTCATGACATTATGCATGCCGGGAACCTGCATTCTTGCTCCAATAATCTTCTTTTGGGGCGTTTCTAAATCAAAAACAAACCAGCCATGATCAGCTTTTACATTGCTCACCTTATAAGTTGCTGCGCCTGAACCAAAAGTTTCAATTAGTACACCTATGCTGGATGATTTCAGGGCCAAACCTTCGCGATGAACAAGGCTTCCTCCTTCTTCAATTTGATCAGCAAATTCATTAAAGGCCTTTATAAATTCACCCTCATTGTCATAAATATCCAAATGATCGGCGTCCATGGTTGTAACTACAGCAACTTTGGGATTAAGGCGCAAAAATGAGCGATCATATTCATCGGCCTCAACAACTACCCATGGATTAGGGCCGCTATTCAATAATAAATTGGTATTATAGTTTTGGGTAATACCACCTAAAAATGCCACGCAATCCACATTGGCATATTTTAATACATGCGCGATCATTGATGTAGTCGTAGTCTTACCGTGTGTACCTGCAACAGCAATGGAAGGATGGTTTTTTGTAATCATACCCAATACCTCCGAACGTTTCTTAACTTCAAAGCCTTGGTTTAGAAAATACACCAGTTCCGAATGTTCGGATGGAACAGCAGGCGTAAAAACCACCAACGTCCCCTTCTTCTCCTTAAAATCTGCAGGTATTAGGTTTACATCATCGTCAAAATGAATATCAATACCTTCATCTGTTAACTGATTGGTAAGAGCAGTAGGTGTCCGATCATAGCCTGCCACCACGCATCCGCTGGCCTTAAACCAACGGGCAAGTGCACTCATGCCTATGCCGCCTATTCCTACAAAATATATTTTCTCTATACCTTTCATTTACTACTTTCTCGGTATTCTTTTATAATTTTTTCGACCTCCTTAGCAATATCGGCTGCCGCTTCCGGCTTACCCATTGCAGCAATATTTTCTTTTAATTTTTTCTGTTCGTTTTCCTTAGCTAATAGATCAAGGGTTGTGTCAACCAATAGCTCCTTGGCTTCCACATCCCGCACCAAAACTGCGGCATTCCGCTCTGACAATGCTGCGGCATTTTTGGTCTGGTGATCTTCCGCTACATTGGGAGAAGGCACCAGTACAGCAGGTTTTGCAGCCAGGCATAGTTCTGAAATAGACAATGCTCCTGCCCTTGATATGACTACATCTGCTGCAGCATAAGCAAGGTCCATACGGCTTATAAATTCATTCACCCGCACATTCTCAAAACCCTCTATTGCCTTTTCAGCTTTTTTGTGATAATACTTTCCGGTCTGCCATATCAACTGCACTTCATTCTCTTTAAACTTTTCCAATCCCTGATGTAGACTCTCGTTTATAGTTCTTGCTCCAAGGCTTCCCCCAATGGCAAGAATGGTCTTTTTACCAGGATCAAGTTTAAAATACTCTTTTGCTTCGGCCTTTTTACGATCTACATTCAGTATATCTTTTCGAACAGGATTTCCTGTTACCAGAATTTTTTCCGCAGGGAAAAACTTATCCATTCCCTCATAAGCCACACAAATCTTCCGTGCTTTTTTTGCCAGACTTTTATTTGCCACCCCGGCATATCCGTTTTGCTCTTGTATCAAAACAGGAATCCCAAGTGTATTGGCTGCAAACAATAAAGGCCAACTGGCATATCCTCCCACTCCAATGGCTATATCAGGCTTAAACTCTTTCAGAATCGCTCTGGCTCTAAAAATACTTGCAACAACCTTAACCGGAAACATCAGGTTGTCTACGGTCAGCCGCCGCTGTATACCACTGATCCACAAGCCCTCAATCTTATATCCTGCCGCAGGAACTTTCTGCATCTCCATACGATCCTTTGCACCTACAAACAGGACTTCCCTGTCCCCATCTCTTTCTTTCAGGGCATTGGCAATGGCTATCGCCGGATAGATATGTCCTCCAGTTCCACCACCACTTATGATGATCCTGTATGGCTTAGAATGTGGGTTCAGGCTCATTCTTTAGTTTATTTATATTGACATTTTTGTTCTCATTTCCGCCCTCAGCAAGGTCACCCCTGCTAACACTTAATATAATTCCCAAGGAAATCCCTGTAAACAACAGCGATGTTCCTCCCATACTTAATAATGGAAGCGGCTGTCCGGTAATTGGCCCCAGGCCTACCGCCACACCCATATTAATCATTGCCTGTATCACAAGGCTAAATCCAAGCCCTGCTGACAATAAACCGCCAAAAGCCCTGTCACTTTTTATTACCGTCTTCATAGCCCGGAAAAGCAATGCCAGGTAAAGAAATAATACCAGTATGCCTCCTATCATCCCATACTCCTCTACAATAATTGCATAAATAAAATCTGAGTAGGAGTGTGGAAGAAAATCACTTTGAATACTTTGTCCGGGTCCCTGTCCGAAAATATTTCCTGTGGCTATGGCTTTATATGCCTGCTCAGCTTGAAATGGAATCTCGCCCGACATAAAGAAGCTATCAAAACGGCTAATGGCCGTCCCCAGGCGTTGCCCTACCAATAAAGCCACCGTTACCAATGCCAATCCGGCAAAAACCAACATAACCAGGTACTGTATAGGCACCCTTCCGATAAACATAACAAGCAGGCAGGTAGCAAATAAAATGATGGCTGTAGAAAGATTGGTAAGTGCAATTAAACCACAGACAATGCCACACCAGAAAATAATAGGAATAAAAGACTCCTTTATATCTTCAATATTAGCCTGCTTTTTAGCCAACATTGCGGCGAGATTAATGATAAGCATTAACTTGGCAAAATCTGATGGCTGAAAAGACTGTCCGATGATAGGAATGGTAATCCATCTGGAAGCCTCGTTAATATTATCCCCCATAAAATAGGTGCCCAGCAAAAGCGGAATGGAAAGTATAAGCCCCAATCTCCCGATTTTTGCATAATAGCGGTAATCAACTTTATGCGCCAGCCACATAGAGCCAAGGCTTAGAAATACTATAAGAGAATGCTTAATCAGATAATATTCGGTATCACCATGCATTTTCTTATAAGCAAGAGAGCCAATGGCACTATATACCACAGCAATGCTGATCAGCGAAAGGGCAAAGATTATCCCCCAGATCACCGGATCGCCCTTTAAATTTCGTTGTAGCCAGATTTTCAGCATCTCTTAATTGCTATTTCTTGTTACTAATTCATTTTTTAAAGCTTCTACAGCCTGCTTAAATTGCTCCCCCCGGTCTTCGTAATTTCGAAACAAGTCAAAACTTGCACAAGCAGGTGAAAGCAGCACAACATCACCTTTCTCCGCCAGGTTAAACGCTTTTTCTACAGCATCCTTCATGGAATCCGTATCTACCATTTTAGAGACTTTTCCTTCAAATGCTTTATGAAGTTTGGAATTATCCTTACCCAGGCAAACCAAGGCTTTAACTTTTTGCTTTACCAAATTTTCTACAAGCCCATAATCATTTCCTTTGTCTACACCACCTGCTATCCAGATCAGCTTACTGCTGAAACTATCAAGGGCATACCATACCGAATCCACATTGGTAGCCTTAGAGTCATTGACAAAGGTGATTCCGTTTATTTCACCGGATTCTTCCAACCTGTGACTTGCATTTTGAAACCCGGCGAATGCCTGTTGAAATTTCTTTTCATCCAACCCAAGTACTGAACCAGCCAATGCTGCACACATAACATTAATCATATTGTGCCTGCCGCTAAGAGGAAGGTCATCCATGGATAGTTCAAAATAAGTTTCTCTATCCGGACCTGCATTGAATATTAAATGATTTCCCCTGATGCCCGCTCCAGTTTTCACTTTCTCATTCAAGGATATAGGATGCTTTTTTACATTAATAACCCGTTTTTCCATCTCTCTGGCAATAACAGGATCGTCAGAAAAGAAGATAAAGTGGTCATCCATAGTCATATTCCGGACAATCCGAAATTTAGCATCTATATATTTATCAAAATTGTAATCGTATCTGTCAAGGTGGTCTTTGGTAATATTTAACAGAATTGCAACATCAGCCTTAAAGTCATATACATCATCAAGCTGGAAACTACTTAATTCAAGTACATAAACATCATGGCGATTATTAACAACCTGCTTTGCCAGACTGTCGCCAACATTCCCTGCCAATCCTACATTCAATCCCATATTTTTCAACAAATGATAGGTCAGTAGGGTCGTTGTGGTTTTACCATTACTTCCGGTAATAGCAACAAATTTTGCCGAAGTATAGCGAGAGGCAAATTCAATTTCAGAAATAATGGCAATGCCTTTCGCCTTAAGCTTTTGAACAATGGGTGCAGTTACCGGAATTCCGGGGCTTTTTATAACCAAATCCGCATTAAGAATAAGATCTTCGGTATGTTTACCGGATTCATAGGCAATACCTTCCTGATAAAGCATATATATATACTTCTCCTGGATTTGCCCCTGGTCTGAAACAAAGATATCATACCCTTTGGCTTTTGCCAAAAGTGCGGCTCCTGTACCGCTTTCTCCTGCACCTAATATGACAAGTCTTTTATTCAAGCTTTATCTTATCTTTAATGTTGCTATACTTAAAATCGCTATTAAAATGCCTATGATCCAGAATCTCGTTACAATTTTGGACTCATGAAAACCCAACTTCTGGTAATGATGATGAAGAGGTGACATTTTAAATACCCTTCGCCCTTCTCCATATTTCTTCTTGGTGTATTTAAAGTAACTTACCTGTACCATTACAGAAACCAGCTCTATAAGAAATATTCCACACAGCAGAGGCAGGAGTAGTTCTTTACGTACTGAAAGGGCTATTACCGCAATCACACCACCCAGCATTAAGCTTCCTGTGTCGCCCATAAAAACCTGGGCAGGAAATGAGTTGAACCACAAGAATCCTACACAGGCCCCTACCAGAGCAGCGCAAAACACCATGAGTTCTCCACTATGAGGTATGTACATTATATTAAGATAATTCGCAAAAATCGCATTACCGGACACATAGGCAAAAGCACCCAATGTCAGCGCAATGATTGCCGAAGTACCAGCCGCAAGTCCATCTATACCATCGGTAATATTTGCACCATTGGAAACAGCGGTAATAATAAAAATGGCCACCAACACGTAAAATATCCAGGTATACTCATCGCCCAAAAAACCAAATATCGCATTGTAGTTAAGCTCATTATTTTTTACGAAAGGAATGGTAGACACCATTGCTTTAATGTCTTCATACAAAGGAGATACACCAATTGTAGTGGCAGTTTCTACAGGAGGCGCAAGGTATTTTCTTACAACTACATTTTCATTAAAAACCAAAACAAGACCCACAATCAATCCTAATCCTATTTGTCCAATGATCTTAAATCTACCAGCCAGGCCTTCTTTATTTTTCTTAAACACTTTAATATAATCATCAAGAAAGCCGATAAGCCCCATCCAAACCGTTGCGACGATCAATAAAATGATGTAAATACTGTCAAGCCTTGCGAATAAAAAAGTTGGAATTAAAATGCTGGCGATAATAAGAATTCCTCCCATAGTCGGAGTACCTTTCTTTTCCATCTGCCCTTGTAAGCCCAGATCCCTCACACTTTCTCCAATTTGCTTTACCCTAAGGTATGTAATAAGCTTCTTTCCAAAGAACAGAGATACCAGCAGGGAGAAAAACATAGCCATCCCTGCCCGGAAGGTAATAAAGCGAAATACTCCGGCACCTATAAAATCATACTCCTGATCTAAAAAATCAAATAAGTAGTAAAACATTAATTTAAGTTTATGCTGTTCAAAATAACCTTGTTATTATTATTATCCCTGATCAAAATGTTCAGGATATTTATGATCTCATTGATCTTTTCGACACAGTCATCCAATGCATTGCCTGAAATAAAATATTTCATCTGAATAAGCTTCAACCAATACCTTGTTTCTAATGCTTCCTGAGAAGCATGGGAAAGTCCATTGATCCGATCCTGACGACTCAAAGCAGCCAGGGAAGCTTCAACAATGCTGCGAATATTAGTCCCGCTCTTCAGTAACTTTTCAGAAAGCTCGAATTCATTCACCTTAAGAAGCTCTATATACAGCTCAAGGACTTTAAGGGAAAAGTCAAACGTTTTGGGCACTATCTGTTCGTTTTTATTCATCTTCAGTTCAGGAAATAAGAGCTGATCCAATTCAACCAGT
>JBKBXU010000112.1:0-5233 GCA_046313675.1 Cytophagaceae bacterium | reverse complement strand
TTTATATTTACTTTTTCCAATTACCATTTCTCAATTGTTTAACATGTCAAACATCTCCATTACTATTTGCTTATCATCAAAAGGATGCTTTACACCTTTTACTTCCTGATAAGTCTCATGTCCTTTTCCTGCCACAAGAATGATATCGTTTTCTTCTGCCATCATGCAGGCAGTTTTGATTGCTTCTCTTCGATCCTGAATAGTTACCACTTTGCGCTGATCCTTCTTACTCACGCCTTTTTGCATATCTTCCAGAATTGCAGCAGGATCTTCATTTCTTGGATTATCCGAAGTAAGAATTATCTTGTCACTTAGCTGACAGGCAATATCTGCCATCACAGGCCTCTTTGTTGCATCCCGATTGCCACCGCATCCTATTATGGTAATAACTTTCTCATTTCCCTGCCTGATGTCTTTGATGGTTTCCAGGACATTCTTAAGTGCGTCAGGAGTGTGTGCATAATCTATGATTGCCGTTACCTTGCCTTCAGATATGACCTGCTCAAATCGTCCTCTTGCAGGCTCAAGATTGGAAAGCTGTGTCAAAACTTCCTGCTTATCCTCTCCAAGCAATATGGCCGTACCAAAAACTCCCAGGAGGTTATATGCATTAAATGAACCGGTCAGCTTAAACCATACATCTGTATTATCTATATCCAGTTCCAGCCCCTGAAAAGTAGTTGACTTAATCCTCGCTTTAAAGTCGGCAACTTTTTTAAGCGCATAGGTATTTTTTGAAGCTTTCGTATTTTGCACCATGACAGCTCCTCTCTTATCATCCGCATTTACCAAGGCAAAAGCAGACGCAGGCAAATAATCAAAAAACATCTTTTTTGCCTTGATATACTCCTCAAATGTCTTGTGATAATCAAGGTGGTCATGCGTAATGTTGGTAAATACTGCTCCGGCAAATTGAAGCCCGGTAATCCGGTGCTGAACTACAGCATGTGAACTAACCTCCATAAAGCAATGTGTGCACCCGGATTGCAGCATCTGAAGCAGAAGCTTATTAATATTAATGGCATCCGGAGTTGTATGCGTCGCCGCTATAACTTCATCGTTTATCTTATTCTCAACCGTAGAAAGCAAACCAACATTATAGCCCATACTTCTGAACAAAGCATACATAAGGGTTACTGAAGTTGTTTTCCCGTTAGTACCTGTCACACCCACCAGTTTTAATTTAGCAGAGGGATGACCGTAAAAATTTGCCGCTATAATTCCAAGAGCCTGATGGCTGTTTGCGACCTGTATATAGCTGATATCCGGACGGATCGTTTCAGGCATTTCCTCACAAATAATTGCTTCTGCACCACTCTCTATGGCTTTATCAATAAATTGATGTCCATTTGAAACTGTTCCTTTGGTAGCAATAAATAGACATCCTGCTGAAACCTGTCTGGAATCAAACTGTAGTGCTTTAACTTCAACATCCGTTGATCCGGATACCGAAAGCAAAGGGACTTTATATAATATGTCTTTTAATATCGCCATCTAACTCAACCTGATTACTATCTGACTTCCTTTTAAAATCGTAGCTCCCGGGCTTTGCGATTGCTCCACCACACGTCCAGAACCTGTATATTTAACCCTCAATCCGCTATTCTCAAGAACATACAGCGCGTCCCTGAGACGCATTCCACTTACATCAGGAACCAAACCCTGAACCGAATTACGTTTCTGCCAATGAATGGAATTGTCAACTATTTTTGCTACCACCCAATCATCAACTTTTTTGGATATATGATTAGAAACCCCAAGCTCATTGCAGATTAGGCTAAGGTCTTCCACATGTCCTGCTCGAACTCTTGGGAAAATACCTTCCTGAACAATGTATTGTTTCCTTGATACCGGAAATTGCAATTCCAGATCGCTGGCAAACACCTTATCTGCGATCTCCTTAAACACAGGAGCCGCTACATCGCTGCCATATTGCTTGTAACCTTTAGGATTATCAATTACTACTATGCAACTATATTTTGGCCTCTCCGCAGGAAAATACCCCACAAAAGAGGTATAATAATTTTTCATATAGCGCCCGTTAACCAGCTTCTTAACGGTACCTGTTTTTCCGGCAATCCTATAAACACTGTTGTTGATATTGCTCGCTGTACCCCGCTCAACCACACCTTCCAACATTCCCCTGACCTTTGCCAATGTCTCCTTTGAACAAATCTGATCTTTAATAACACTTGTTTCAAATACCTCTATAACATCATCGGCAAACTTCACCTTCTTTACAATAATTGGCTTGATCACCTTGCCATTGTTGGCAATACCATTATAAAAGGTGAGCGTTTGTAAAGGGGACAATTGCAATTCATAGCCAATAGACATCCACGGAAGAGTAATACCACTCCACCTCTTATCATTGGTTTTTTTAATATAAGGAATAGCTTCACCTGCCATCTGAAAACCGATGGGCTCATCCAGACCCAGGCGATGAATGCGATCCAGGAATTTCTGTGGCTGATGTCCGAAATGCTCATTCACCAATCGCGAAACGGCGATGTTTGAAGACTTTTCAAAAGCTTCTTTAATGGTAATTTTTCCATATCCCCCCGGCTTGGAATCGGTCATAACCTGATCGTAAAATTCAAAAACTCCCTCTCCGGTATCAACCGAATCCGTTGGATTAAGTTTTGCATCCTCCAGAAGGGCGATGACAGAGGCTAACTTGAAGGTTGAACCCGGCTCAGTAAGCCCTTGGTCTCCCACAGCATAATTATAATCCTCACGATAAACACCGTCTTTTTTCTTTGTAAGATTTGCCATTGCCTTAATCTCCCCTGTAGCCACTTCCATTAGAACCACACAGCCATAATCTGCATCGTGATCCTGCAAGTGTCGCAATAAAGCAGACTCGGCAACATCCTGAAGGTTTACATCAAGCGTAGTAACTATATCATATCCTTGTTTTGGAGCAGCATCCGGCTCTCCTTCCAAAGGCTTCCAGTTTCCCCCGGCCATTCTTCTGAATAAGGCTTCACCATCCCTGCCTGCCAGAATCTCATTAAAGCTAAATTCAAGGCCGGCTCCTTTATATTCTTCGTTGACAAAACCAATGGTTCTTTTGGCCAGAGTAGAGAAAGGGCGGAAACGCAAATCGGCTTTTTCAAAAATAACTCCCCCTTTCATCCTTCCCTCCCTGAATATTGGCCACTGGGACATCATTTTTTTTGTTTGAAAATTCACCATTTCTTCCTTATTCAGGACAAGGTAATGGCGGTTTGCTTTTCGCGCATTGATAATTTTACGCTTATACTCTTCCGAAGAGCGGTCACGGAAATAAGTAGAAAGCTTTAAGGAAAGAGAATCAATGCCGGCATCAAAAATATCATCCCGTGCAATGGTAGGATCAAAAGCTACTTTATAAAAAGGCAAAGAGGTGGCCAAAAGACTTTCATTGTCAGAATATATATTTCCTCTTGTAGCCTTAACAAGACGATATTGAATTACATTTTCCTTTGCCAATTCCCGCCACTTCTCCCCTTCCACTACCTGAATCTTAACAAGCTTCCAGATAATGGCCACAGAAAAAATGAAGATCAGCAGGAATGCTATCCTCACCCTTAGTACTATGGATTTCTTAATATTCACCTTTTTTTACCTTCAGTTTATATGGTGGTTTTAAGCTTTCTTTTATTCCATGAGGAGCTGTTTTCTTTGCTACCTCCGATTGTTTGCTGGCAAACATCAGCTCAGCTTTTAATGTCGTATAATCTGCACGTAAATCTTCAACTTCGACCTTCAGCTTATCAATCTGACGAATGGTTCTTTCGGCGTAATGAGTATTCCCGATGTATAAAACAAGAAAGAATGCTACATACAACACCTTTGGGAGATACTGGACAGGAACACCCTCTTCAAATATCTTATCCAATAGCGTTGAAGGCATAAGGCTGTTAAACAGACTCTTTTTTTCTTCTTTTTGCTTAAATACATTTGCTGCCATTCTATTTTTGTTTGGCTTCTAATTTTTCAGCGATCCGAAGCTTAGCACTTCGGGCACGACTGTTTAATGCTATTTCTTCTTCTGTTGCCTCTACCGGTTTGCGCATTACAGCTTCAAAAGGTTTGTAGAAGTTGCCATAAACATCTTTTTCCGGCTCCCCATAAAAAACCCCTTTGTTAATAAAATTCTTTACCAACCTGTCTTCCAATGAATGATATGACATAACCACCAATCGTCCACCGGGAGCTAAAACCTCAGCCGATTGCAACAACATCTCTTCCAACACCTTTAACTCCTCATTGACTTCAATTCGTAAGGCCTGAAACACCTGGGCATAATACTTATTTTCTTTTCCCCTCGGCGCCAGTTTATTCATAATAGATTTCAGATCATTTACAGTGTTAATGGGCTTATTAAGCCGATTATAAGTCACCGCATTGGCCAGGGTCTTTGCATTTCGTATTTCCCCATACATCCCAAAGATCTTATGCAATTGCTCTTCTGTATAGGTATTTACCACCTCACGAGCAGTTTTGGACATGTTCTGATCCATTCGCATATCCAGCTCAGCATCGTATCTTGTAGAAAAACCCCTTTCCGGTACATCAATCTGATGGGAGGAAATTCCCAAATCTGCTAAAATCCCGTCTACCTTTGTTACGCCATACAGCTTCAGATAGCGCTTTATATGCCTGAAATTTGCTGCAATAAATGTAAAAGAACGTCCATCGAATCCTTGAGCATTTTCGCGCGCATCTGCGTCCTGATCAAACGCATAAAGATGCCCCCCGTCCAACTTTTTAATTAGTTCACCCGAATGACCACCCCCGCCAAATGTCACATCTACATAAACTCCGTCGGGTTTTATATTAAGCCCGTCAATGCTTTCTTTAAGCATTACCGGCACATGATAACTCATTCCTGCGTCTCCTTCCCTAGCATATATTTTTCGGCCAGTCTCGCAACTTCTTCCGGATCATTCACCAACACAGCATCATATATTTCAGGATTCCAGATCTCAATTTTATCATTTAAGCCTACCAGCAAAATCTCCTTTTCAAGCTTGGCATACTCCTGAAGCCTTTTAGGTATGATAAACCGTCCATTGCTGTCTAAATCTACTTCGGTGTTACCTCTGAAAATACTTCTTTGAGCGCTTCTTGCTTCCGCATTAAAGTAGCTTGCCTGGGTAGTAATGTTGGAAAATATTTGATTCCATGCAGAAAGAGAGAAGAGTACAAGGCAGGGCTCAAACCCACGGGTAACGACAATGGAATT
>JBKBXU010000111.1:0-13112 GCA_046313675.1 Cytophagaceae bacterium | reverse complement strand
TTTGCTATAAATTTAACAGGCGATATTTCGGTACAAATGTATTTGAAAGAACCATGGTCGCAGCCGTTTGCACTCATTGGTATTAATCCTTGTGGTAATGTTACAGATACGCATTTTGTTATAAAATGACAGAGTAATTTCTGTCATTACTACTCGATGCAATTTTGATATTAAAATGGAAAGCCCCAAAAAGATAATACCTTTTTTGGGGCTTAATGTAATTTAACGGAAACCGGCTTACTTATTTAACAATGCCATTCCAGAAGGAGTATGGATGATTGGATTAAACTCAATTTGTATGTCTTTAACCTTCTTATTTCCCTGGGCTTTCAGGATCAACTCAAATTCTCCCAAGCGGTTTTTCCAGCGCAGTTCGTTTTCTGAGTCGAAATCCGGCTCTCCATAACGATATTTAAAATAGCTGATCAGTTCATTAAATATCCTTGCATGCTCTGCTTCACTTTGAGGATATAAATCGGCCTGGATTTTTATAAGGTTAGAGTAATTATTGAACGCATATTCAATATCAACATCCTGATTGGGGCTATAGGTTAGTTGGTATACCAAAGATTCAGGACTTTCATTAAGCATAGTGATGGAATCCTCTTTGAGAAGTACTGTGTCTCTGTGCATTCCCAGGCTCATTCCCCGAAAGGCTCCATTTTTGTCGGAGCGTAAGATAAGTTCTACCTCCGGGCTTATCTCCGGCTCTTCCATTATGGTAACCGCCGAATCATTGTTTACCTCGTCAGAATGGTCATCTGAAGTGCAGGAAACAACTAAACTTGAAACAAGAAAAAAGAATATTGGTAGCAGGATCCTAAGGTTCATGGGATGGTTTGTAAAGCTTTGGTTTTAAAACATCAAGTTTAGCTAAAAAATTCAATTTTACATAAAGTATGTTTCTTTAAATTTACAAGCTTAGTGCTTTGGTATAATTGTCTTGAAAATAGTATTTTAAGTTTTGAAATAACTTGTTTTTAATAACCTCCCGGCGCAGGTTCAGGTTGTGGGGTTTCCCTGGTTCCATTATCAGGATGACCCGGCACAGGAACTCTTCTGTGGTCCTGTTGGTCTTGCGCATCTCTACCGGCAGGAGCTTCAACTCCACGGTCAGTTCTGGTGATGTCCTGATTGCATGCAGTAAATGCCAGTAATAGTGCAAATAAACAAAATGTCAGCCTGCTCATTTTTTTCTACTTTTACTTATTTTCCATTTAATATCCACCGGGTGCCCCTTCCGGGAAAGTTCCTGTCCAAGGACCGGTTTGGGGAAGACCCGGCGTAGGGTCTGACTGATGATCTTCAACTGTCTGAGGATCCCTACCCGCAGGCAAATCCTGGCCATGCTGGGTTTGTGCCACATCCCTGTTGCACGCGGTACCGGCAAGTATAAATATTGTTACTATATGCAATGCCCACTTTTTCATAATTACCTCCTACTTATCTAACATAGGAAAATGATTACATGTTACAGTTGTGGAATTGATGGGCTTTTACAGGGAGCTGTGGACTTTTTTGTAAGGCTTAATGGGCTGATAGAACAAAAAAAAGGACTCAATAATGAGCCCATTTTTATATTAATAAAGGTTTTATTATCTACTCTTCATCTTCTTCGTCTGCAGAACCTGCTTCGATGTCAATTAACTCTACTTCAAAGATTAAGGTAGAATTTGGCTTAATTTTGCCCATTCCTCTTTCACCGTAGGCCAGATTAGCTGGAACATATAATTTCCACTTAGAGCCTTTAGGCATTAATTGCAATGCTTCTGTCCAACCTCTGATAACACCATTAACAGGGAACGTTATAGGTTCACCTCTTTCAACACTGCTGTCAAAAACAGTTCCATCCAGTAAAGTGCCATGATAATGTGTAGTTACTTTATCATTAAAGCCTGGCTTAGAGCCGTTTCCTTCTTTGATAATCTCATACTGAAGCCCGCTTGGAAGCTCCACTACTTCGGGTCTTTCTTTATTCTTGGCTAAGAATTCTTCACCTTCTTTGACAGAACCTTCCATTAGTTTCTTGTGCTTAGCCATCATATAATTCTGAATGATCTGGCCTGCCTCTTCTTCATTGAAGGGAAGGTCTTTTTTGTTCATTACATCACGGATGGCAGCGGCTACCAGGTCTACATTGACTTCGTCCATGGATTGTTCCTGAAAGCTGTTGCCAATGCTAAGGCCGATGCTGTAGCTTAGTGAGTCCACTTCTGTTTTTAATGAGGAGGAACCGGAATTGCAGGACATTACTAATGCTGAGAATGCTCCTGCGATAAATAAATTTCTTAATAACATTGATTTTCTTTTAAAAGGCTAAATTTAAAGTGAATTAAATGCAATTTTTTTTAAAAAAACAGCATTGTGAATATTATTTTAATTTACAAGTTATTTTTTGCGGAATAAGTTTCGTATTTTATCACCAGCTCCTTTTTTTTCTTCTTCCTGTCTGGGTTTTGGGCTCTGTGCATGATATCGTGTCGGTGTCCGGCTTTTGTTAGGTTCTGAAGATTTATTTTTTGTTTGGAAAATATTCCACCACCGGTCTTCTGCAGGTAAGCGTTCCAGATAGGATTCGCAATCAATAATTTCCTTAACCTCTTCACTTAATTCCGGAAATTTTGCTCGCGACATCGCTTTGAAATTATCATCACTATTAACTTTCTGAATAAACTTTCCCCAGATGGGAAGTGCCATGTTTGCCCCCTGTCCCAGTTCAATGGTCCTGAAGTGTACACGTCGGTCTTCTGCTCCAACCCATACCCCGGCAACCAACGAAGGTGTATATCCCATAAACCAACCGTCGGCATGCGATTGGGTGGTTCCTGTTTTTCCGGCTATTTCATTAGTCAGATTATATTGATACCGGAGCCGAACGGCTGTTCCTTTGTTAACTACCCCTTTCAGCATGTGTGTCAGTATGGCAGCATTGTCTTCTGACATTACACGATGCGCTTCAGGGTTTCTGGAAGAATAGTCAATAAGTATGTTTTCATGTTTGTCAGTAATCTTCAAAAGGTATTGTGGTTTATTATATTCACCCTTATTGGCAAAAGTGCCATAGGCGCCAACCATTTCGAACAAAGATATGTCGGCAGAACCCAGGGATATGGAAGGAACGTGCTTTAGTTCACTTTCAATTCCCATATTCTTGGCCAGATCGATTACAGCACCGATACCGGTGCGGGCTATCACGTTAGCAGTAATGGTATTGACTGATTTATTAAGGCCACCTTCCATGGAATAATATCCTCCATATTTTCCATCTGAATTTCGCGGAGACCAATCCTCGTAGGCCTTGAACATGATTCTGCGATTGGCAATGTATTCGCAAGGGTTTAATCCTTTTTCCAATGCCGCAGCATAAACTATTGGTTTAAAGGTGGAACCTACCTGTCTTTTTGAATTAGGATTGACATGGTCGTACTGAAAATGACGGTGGTTTAATCCTCCGACCCAGGCTTTTATCTGGCCTGTAGCAGGATCCATGGCCATAAACGAGGCATGCAGGAAGTGTTGATAGTATTTGATAGAATCCAGCGGAGACATTTCTTTCTCCTCTTCACCCTTCCAGGTAAATATCTTCATGTGAACCGGGGACTTAAAAATTTCCTGAATTTCTTTATCTGTTTTACCGGCTTCTTTTAACTGCTGATATCTGGGACTTCTTTTTACAGCTTTGGCAATTACATCAAAGTCTTTTCCCCATGGCGTATTTTTACCCCAGTGTTTAAAAAATACCATTTGGAGCTGAGACATATGTTCATTAACAGCTTCTTCTGCATATCTCTGCAAACGGGAATCAATGGATGTGTGGATTTTAAGTCCATCGGTATATAAATTATAGGAGGATCCGTCAGGTTTTTTTAACCCGTTTAGTTCTTTCTGGACTTCTTTTCTTAAAAACTCCCTGAAATAAGTTGCCAGGCCATCGTTATGCGTAAAGGTTACATAGTTTATGCTAAGTGGAAGATCTTTAAGGGCGCCGGCTTGGTCTTTTTCCAGGTAGTTGTATTTAACCATTTGCCCTAATACGGTGTTACGTCTTTCTTTAGACCGTTCAGGATACCTTTTGGGGTTATACAAGGTGGTGGCTTTTAGCATCCCTATAAGCACGGCGGCTTCTTCTGTGTTTAGTTCTGCAGGTTTTTTGTTGAAAAAGCGCTTACTGGCGGAACCTATGCCGTACGCATTTTCTCCAAAGGGTACCGTGTTCAGGTATAAGGTTACAATTTCTTCTTTAGAATAGATGTCCTCCATCCTGGAAGCTATAATCATTTCCCTTATCTTGTTGATAGGCATGGAAAGGTAGCGGTGATTTTCCCTTGGAAAAAGGTTTTTGGCCAACTGCTGACTGATGGTGCTTCCTCCTCCTGAACTTTCGTCCTGCATCATCAGGGATTTCACCAAAACCCGAAACATGCTTTTGTAGTCTATGCCTGAGTGCTTGTAAAATCTGGCATCTTCCGTTGCAACCAATGCCTGTATAAGGGCAGGGGCTAGATCCTCAAAGCGCACATTGGACCGATCCTGAATATAATATTTGCCTAATAGTACACCATCGGAGGAATAAATTTCCGAGGCTGTATAATTGTCTATTTCTTTTAATTCCGAATGGCTTGGGATTTTTCCAAAAAAACCTGCCCTGACAGTCATAAAAAAAATGCCAAGGAATAGTACCAATGCAAGAAGCAGAAGGCCTGAAACCTTAAGTCCCGTCTTTAACCAAATTCTGTTTTTCAATAGTTCTGTAAACCCCATTTTTGTGGAATTATTGGTTGGATAACCTGACGCTGAAATTTAAAGTTCCGTTTTACACGATCGAAATATCCTCTACAAGTTGGTTTAATTTTTCCTCTGTGAGAGGCTTGTGCAGAAAAAATTTTATACCTAATGCCTTACATTTTTCAATATCGTCTTCATTATAGGTGCTGGCAAGCATTACAATCTTAACTTTGTTCTTGTTAAGAAATTCAAGTTTGGTGAAACTGTCCAAAAATTCTATGCCGTCCATGACTGGCATATTGATGTCAACAAAAATTAACTCAGGGCAGGTATTAAAATCGGGGTCATAGTTGACAATAAACTTCAAGGCTTCCAGTCCGTTGGATACGGTCTGAATACCATTGGTTATGATGGTTTTTTGCAAAAGGGTTTTGGTTATGTAATTACAAACCTCGTCATCATCTACCAATAAAGTACAGTTGAAATCCTTCACTTTACGCTTGTTTTACTTGTTAATTCAATGAATTAACTATGTTGTTGACCGCAAAGTTATCAATACAGTGGAGAAAGGGCAAAAAAAACCTATAAATAATTGGCTTGGTTAATACTAGCAATCTGTCAGGAAAAGAGAATGTGGCTTGAACGCCTTTTTGTGGCAATTTAGATCATTTCAGCCTCATTTACCCGCACCACTTTTTTGCCGGAAATTTCCTGGATTTTTTTCTTGCGAGCTAAAACGTAAAGGAATAACATTGCTATGCCGGCAATCATTAGCCCAAAAGCTTCCCTGGCTTCTTCCACACCTAGCACATTCATTGCCATTGATTTTTGCGATAGTTCGGCCTGAATATATTGCATTATGTCAGAAGGGAAATGATAAAGTCCTCCAAGAAAGTAAAGAACAGCACTGGTAAGTAGGATAGGGGTATGGTATTTGCCTTTAAAACTCAACCAACACATAACAGAAGCAAAGCCATAAATAGGCATCCAAACATATGGATCCGGATCATTGTATTGAACCGCTACAAAGCCAAAAAATAGGATGCATAGGAAAAGCGAAGCGTATTTCATAATATACCGGTTTTAAAATGATTTTATAAAACCGCTTAGGATACGTTTTGTTTAGGGAATAAAGGCTTTTTTTGCGAAACTCCCTTTTCAGATTTTCACCATTAACTCTTCATCCACATAAATTCCCGACTTCCTCATATGCTCCACAAGTTCTTTTTTCCAATGCCCCTGCGCATCTATATCACTAATGCCTATGCCATCAAAATCAAAAGGCAATTCAATGTTTTTGTCAGGAATACTTAATATAATGGTGTGTTTTTTGCCGTTTCGAGCCAGGAAATAACCAAGTTGGAAAATTACTTTTTGACTGCATCTATACAGGGCGGGACTTTCTTCTTGTGAGCTTACCTGGTTGTCAGCGGAAAATAAAACAATGGCGTATTCGCAATCCTTGGCTTTTTCGTGGAAACTTATATAATCTGCTGCCGCATCTTCACCTTCTTCAAGGTACTCATAGTCCATTTTTAACCTCCCTAAATAGGAGGAAACTTTGTCCTTCAGGCCACTGTCTTTGCCGTAGACAACAAATATTTTCTTATTTTCTTCTTTGACTTTGTGTAGAAAGTCGATAAGGTGTTTCTGGATTTTCCTGAAATTAAGCTTGTCCTCGTCATTCTGAATATATGGAAGCTTTTGCATCTGCCGGTTATGTTCTTCCAGTTCTTTCAGGTATAGATTTTTCCGTAAGGAATATGACTTGTAAATCAAATCATGTATTTCTTTATAAATGTGGTTGTAAGATTCCTTCCAATCACCTCTGTATTGCATATTGTGCAATTTATTGATATAAAATTTTAGCTCTGTCATACCGCCTGTAAGTTAAAAATCCCTGTAATTCACAAAAACCATGCAAATTTAATTGAATATACAGCTTAGGCATAATTAAAGTTTTAAAACTTTATGTAAATTTCAATCAGAAATTTGAAACTATTTTAACTAAAAAAACATTTAAGCATGTATGAAAAAAGAAGCAGGTAATCTGTTGTACGTGGATTCCGTTAATGATGCGTATAAAATGATCACGTTTAAGGTTGCAGGATGGCTGGACTCTCTGATCCTGATGATCCCAAATCTTATTACGGCAACCATTGTTTTTCTGTTTTTTTATATGCTGGGCCGGGCCTTTAAAGGGCTTACCAGAAGCCTGCTCAGGAAAACAACGGCTACTGAAAAATTTATATCCGTTATAGGAAGGATCATGTCTACCTTATTTATCCTTCTCGGAATATTTTTCTGTCTGGGGATTCTTAAATTGGATAAAACTGTAACCTCGCTCCTGGCGGGTGCCGGTATCATAGGTTTGGCCTTGTCTTTTGCATTCCAGGATATTGCTACCAATTTAATTTCCGGTTTTTTTATTGCCGTCAAAAAGCCTTTGAAAGTAGGCGACCTGGTTGAAACCAATGGCTTCTATGGCCATGTTATGGAAATTGATCTTCGTGCCATACATTTAAAAACATTTCAGGGGCAAAATGTCATTATCCCATCTAAAGATGTATTGCAAAAACCTATCAAAAACTTTGTAACCTATGGTGAGCGTCGCCTTGACCTTGAAGTTGGGGTTTCCTATGGCGATGATTTGGAAATAGCCGCAGCCACCTTCAAGCGAGCTTTGGAGTCAATAGGTGAACGCGATCTGACCCGTGATGTGGATGTGTTCTGCGACAGGTTTGGAGACAGTTCCATCGTGCTTGTGGGTAGGGTATGGATCAATCTGTATCAGAATATGAATTTTATGAAGGCAAAGCATGAAGCTATTATTGCTATACACAATTCATTTAAGAAAAATAACATTACCATACCGTTCCCTATTCGTACACTCGACTTTGGGATTAAAGGCGGACAGACCCTGGAGGCCGTACTTAAAAAAGATACAAAAGCATTGAATTAATTACATTTGGCGCAGAGATTTATGATCCCGTAAAGGTTGCTATATTTTTTTATATACCATTGACCTTTATGGGATTGTTTTGTATTTTAGTGTTTATGTGGCATGTATTAAAAATCACACATGGTTCATTCATAGGTGATTTTTTTTTCAAACATTTAATATTTGTGTTCCGTATTAAATGATTAATTGATTTTTAAAACTTAACCTGAGAACATATGAGAATACTACCGAAGCCTGTTACTGTTATTGCAAAGGAATTGCTTGGTGAGGTTAAATTCCCAAAAGAGGATGCATTGATTGATCCTGCTCAAAAACGGCTCAGGGATATTTACCTGAAAAAGGCTGAAATGCTCGGCAATGGGTATAAAAGCAAAGTGAAATTGATTTTTCAAACCGACGAAAGTGCTCTTATGGCTGTGGAGACTACTATATGGTCTGCAAATGATGAGTACATTTCGCTTAAGGGGGGTATTAACATCCCTACTAAATCAGTCGTTGACATCGAATTTTAGTTTAACCAAAAAGCCGGTTAATTGCCGGCTTTACAAAACCTTAGGTACTCCTTTATCAATACTGTGTCTCTTGCTTTAGTATAAGTTATAGAAAGTTCTTCAAGATACTGATGGAAAAAATTTTCAAGTATACGGTCATCCAACTGTTCTAATTTATCCAGACAAAGAATAAAACAAGTATACTCAATGTATAAATGAATTATTTTTACCTGGTCTGTAGATAGGTTTCCGGTAGACTCAAATTGCTCAAGGCAATGATCCAGTTCGTTCTGGAATGTTTCATAATAAGGTTGATCGTCGAGTGAGGATGACATCTTATGCTTTTATTATTTCTTAATATACAAGATCCGTATAAGTTTGCAGCCTTTATTTTTTTCCAGGATTTCGTATTCAATTTTATAATCCAATTCCACAAAATAAGCTTTCTCACACACAATCATTTTTTCTCCTACTTTAAACCGGCTATCAAAGCCTTTTGACTGAAAGGAAAGCCCGTCATTTTCCTGGAAAAACTTCTCATAGAAGGCAATGTGTGGCTGCTTTTGCCCGTATTCCAAAATGCTGTACCGGGTGATTTCGGGCTTAGTCGTTTTAGCGGCTTTTACCAGATCGGCAAAATATTCATGAGAGAAGGTATAATTGGCTTCATTGATCTGGTTTATAATTTTATAATAAGGGAAGGCAAAGACGGCTAACAGAAAAAAAACTGTAAAATATACCTTGTTTTTGGCTTTGAAATTCATCAAAGTTTCAAGCCATAAATAGGTAATGTATATTCCCAGTCCGGCAATAAAAGCATATAATGGAATTACCGGAGCATTGTACCATTTTAATTGGGTTTGTGAAGTAGACACCATTAGCATCAGGATGGTCGTGCTGAATAAGCACAGTATTACAAAATCCTTATACTTTTTAAATTGTTCGGTGAATACACTAATAATGCCTATGGGAAGCACGAAGATCCATGGGGAAAACTGCCACTCGTAAAGTGATTGCAGGTAGTAAAAATATCCATTGAATTTTATATGTAGTTCATGCCCGTATCGCCCCAGTTCATATTTCAATACCACTGCTATATAACCCGGACTCACACTCTCTCTGTACACATAATAGCTCACTACAGCAAGTATAAAGACCCCGACAGCTACATAAAGTTGTTTCTGCTTGATGAGCGACTTAAGCTTTTGCTTATAGAGGCTGTAAAGCACCATTCCAGGAATAAACACCAGGCCATATATACTTTTTATCATAGTTGCGGCCAAAAGTGCAAAGGTGAATAGAATCAGATCCGTGGTTTTAAAATTATATTTTAGATATCGATAGAAGAAAACAAGAGCCGTGACCAGGAATAAAATGACCGGTGCATCGCTGTCAGCTGTTCGTGTAACGTGATAATTAACATAGCCACCGGAAGTAATAAGTATCAAAACCGTGAGTATTCCAAGGAAGGTATTATGAAATTCCTTTCTTGCAAACCAAAGTAATAAAAAGCAGGTGAGGAGACCGGCTATGGCAGAGGGCAGACGGAAAAGCCACTCAGAAAACCCAAACCTATCAATTATGAATGCTTGAATCCAGGTTAATAAATAAGGTTTTGTATTATAATAATTATGATCTCCTGGGATGTATTGCAGGTTATACTTGCCTTCTTTTAGCCAGTCCCAGGCTTTTATGGCAAAAAAAGACTCATCAAGGCTGTAAAAAGCCAGTTTGTCAAGCTCCCAAAACAGGGGAATACAGATTATAACCAAGAGGAAGAGACCAAATGATATCTGGTGGAGAGGTTTCTTTAACATTTGGTTTTTGTGTCCCGAAACATTGAGGTCTATTGCTTATTCCAAATTAAAGATAGCAAAAAAAAACTTCTGAAATAATCTTCAGAAGTCTTGTAAAGAATTTTGTTCCCTTGCTTATATGTGCAAAGCTCTGTTTTCAGTAGCTGCCAGGCAAGCCTCTTTCATTGATTCAGTAAAGGTAGGGTGTGCATGAGACATTCTGGAAATATCTTCTGCCGATGCCCTGAATTCCATGGCGACAACTGCTTCTGCAATCATATCTGCAGCCCTTGGCCCGATCATATGCACTCCTAATATTTCATCGGTATTCTTATCGGCCAAAACTTTTACAAATCCGTCTAAGTCCATACTTGCACGAGCCCTTCCGGATGCTTTGAAAGGGAAGCTGCCGCTCTTATAGGCTCTGCCCATCTCCTTAAGCTGCTCTTCTGTGTAACCAACAGCGGCTACTTCAGGCCAGGTATAGACAACTCCAGGTATAAGGAGGTAATTTACATGAGGCTTTTGGCCTGCCATATATTCTGCAACAAATACACCTTCTTCTTCTGCTTTATGGGCAAGCATAGCACCTTTTACCACATCTCCTATGGCGAAAATGCCCGGAACATTCGTTTCCAGGTGCTCGTTTACTTCTACTCTTCCACGATTATCGGTAGCAACTCCGGCTTTATCAAGGCCAAGGCCTTCGGTGTAAGGCTTTCTGCCTACCGAAACCAGGCAGTAATCAGCCTTTAGTTCTACTTCTTTTCCGCTTGCATCATCGGCTTTAATTAGTACTTGTTTCCCTTTTGCTTCCGCAGATTTAACCTTGTGGTTGAAAAGGAACTCAAATTTCAGGTCTTTTTTCAAGACCTTTTGAAGCTCTTTCCCCAAGCCTTTATCCATAGTAGGTATAATGGCATCCATATATTCTACCACGGTAATTTTTGTTCCTAAGCGAGCATACACTGAGCCTAGTTCCAGGCCTATTACCCCACCGCCAATTACGACCATTTCTTTGGGAACTTCAGTTAAGTTTAACGCTTCTGTTGAGGTAATAACCCGTTTTTTGTCGACATTGATGCCCGGTAGGGTGGATGGTTTTGAGCCGGTAGCAATAATGGTTTTGGCGGTTTTGATCTCGCTTGTTTTCCCATCGGAAGCTGTGATTTTAATAGTATTCTTATCAATAAATGATCCTACACCATGGTGTACATCAATTTTATTTTTTTTCATGAGATAATTGATCCCGTCGCAGGTTTGAGATACTACCTCATTCTTACGCTTGATCATCTGCTTGATATTTACTTTTAGGTCTTTAATATCAATTCCATGGGTACTGAAAGTATGTTCGGCATTATGAAAATGCTCTGAAGAATCCAATAAAGCCTTGGAAGGGATACAGCCTACGTTCAGGCAGGTGCCTCCAAGGGTATTGTATTTTTCAATCAGGGCTGTTTTCATCCCTAATTGAGCGCACCTGATGGCTGCTACATACCCGCCAGGTCCCGAACCAATTACAGTTACATCGTATTGCATAATTTTATATTTAAAAAGGCGCCATGCGCTTGGTACAAAAATTTATTTTCTAAATGCCTAAAAGAAGCCTTGATGGATCTTCAAGCAATTGTTTTACTCTAACAAGGAAGCCTACCGACTCTCTGCCATCAATGATTCTGTGGTCATACGATAATGCCACATACATAATCGGCCTGATTTGAACCTGTCCATTAATAGCTATTGGTCGTTCAACGATGTTGTGCATTCCCAATATTGCAGACTGAGGTGCATTGATAATTGGTGTCGACAACATAGAACCAAAAATACCGCCATTGGTGATGGTAAATGTTCCACCGGTCATTTCCTCTATGGTAAGTTTATTGTCGCGGGCTTTCAGTGCCAGTCTGACAATTTCTTTTTCAACCTGATCAAAGCTCATTGCTTCTGCATTTCTGATTACCGGTACTACCAATCCACGTGGGGCGGAAACAGCAATAGAAATGTCGCAGAAGTTATTAAAAACAATTTCCTCACCATCAATCATGGCATTTACTGAAGGGAACTCCTGTAGAGCCAGGCAGCATGCTTTTGTAAAGAACGACATAAAGCCAAGGTTTACCTGGTATTTCTCTTTGAATTGTTCTTTATATTTTGCTCTCAGATCCATGATCGGCTTCATGTCTACCTCGTTAAACGTGGTAAGCATGGCGGTTTCATTCTTTACAGAAACCAACCTTCTGGAAATGGTCTTTCTCAGGTTGCTCATTTTTTGCCTGTCCTGGTCTCTGTTGCCTGCAGCCGGTTTCTCAGATGGGGCAGATGGAGATGAAGCCGGCTTGGAAGCTTGTTTCTCAGCTTTCATGGCATCTTCTTTTGTTATTCTACCATCTCTTCCAGATCCTTTTACCTGTTCGGCCGAGATTCCTTTTTCTGCAAGAATTTTTCCTGCAGCCG
Organism: Cytophagaceae bacterium; assembly: GCA_046313675.1. Taxonomy (GTDB): domain Bacteria; phylum Bacteroidota; class Bacteroidia; order Cytophagales; family Cytophagaceae; genus JBKBXU01. Next base: position 684 of record JBKBXU010000111.1, on the reverse strand, counting down.
GAGAGGTATGACCTTCGGCATAATTGCCTCCCCCTGAAGAGGAAGCTTGTGCCGAAGCAGCCTGAGGGGCACTTGCCCCTGCAGGTGCAGCATCTGTTATCTCAATTTTGCATATACTGGCTCCAATCGGAAGGGTTTCTCCTTCCTGAGCAACAATGGTTAATATCCCGCTTGCTTCTGCGGTCAATTCAAAGGTTGCTTTGTCTGATTCAATTTCACAAAGTAGATCATCAAGTTTTACAAAGTCCCCGGTTTTTTTAGCCCAACTGGCAATAGTTACTTCTGTGATCGATTCTCCAACAGCAGGAACTTTCATTTCCATAATCTCTCCCTTTCCTGATTTTGGAGCAGCCGAAGAAGCTTCTTTTTTGTCTTCTTTTTTAGCCTCGCCGGAAGCGACACCTTTCGGATCAATCTCACATACCGTCGTTCCTATTGCTATGGTATCGCCTTCCTGAGCTTTTATGTGTAAAGTGCCTGCGGATTCTGCTGCAAGCTCAAAGGTCGCTTTATCCGACTCCAGTTCACAGATTATTTCATCCGCTTTTACATGGTCTCCGTCTTTTTTATTCCATTTAGCTATGGTTACTTCTGTAATAGACTCCCCAACAGCCGGAACTTTCATTTCTATTGCCATGATTCTTATTTAATAGGTTAAAAAAAATGATTATAATTTAAATGCTT
>JBKBXU010000110.1:0-13219 GCA_046313675.1 Cytophagaceae bacterium | reverse complement strand
CTATTAACATATCATAGATACCATACAAACCTATATCAAATTGATCAGAAGGCCCCTGAAACTTATAATGTAAGGTTGGGATAATACAAAATTCACGCTCTTCCTGCAAATAAGACATATATTTTTGTTTTTTATTAAGCCGGATTTTATATCCGGAAACAAAAGAATACTTAACCGGTAACCTGCTTACATCTCCTAAAAAAGATTGATTAGGCATGTTCAAGTGGTGGGCAGCAAAACCAAACCAAAAATCCTTTGAGTAAACAATTCCACCGGAGCCTATGTCTGCATAATGCCTTCTAAAACCTAAGCCATAAGGATTTGAAAAATCCTGTTGACCAAGATGATTAAACTGTTGAGGAAAGGTTAATCGAGAATAATCCAGGCTTCTGGTTACATAGCCAATCTGAAGTCCAGGCCTGAACGTAATGTTGCTGCTAATATGCACTTCATACGAATACTGAAGTACTACATCGGTTGATGAAAATTCATTTCCTCCCTGATAATCCTGTAAAACCATTAACCCAACTCCGCTTTTATACTCAGGAAAATACGTATCTACAGAGGCCATAGATGTCGTATACCTAGCATCCAGTGTGGGCCACTGAAACCTGTGATGAATTGTCCCACGCGTTTGATGGGAACTTCCGGCAAATCCCGGATTAAGATGCAAGGGCACATTATAAAACTGCGAAAACTGTACATCCTGGCTCACACCCTCTTGTACTGCCAAAAACAATATCAACAGGAATAATCCAAAGAACAGTTTTATATCTATTCTCATTTTTTATCAGGTTATCTAAATCTTAATAAAAGTTGAATGGACCGGGGTTTTTCACAACTTTCTTTTTGGTGTCAGAGCTTGCCTTGGTGGCATTCTTGATATCCTCCTTACGTTTTGCCTCAGCTTTACGATTGTGTTTCTTTTTATTCTTTTGTGCTTTGGAAATTATCCCTTGGGCAGTTTTTGCATGATAATTTTTATCATCCTTATTTTCACCAGAGTGATAAGCTGTTTTACTCGGCTGACAAGCCGAAACAAAAATTATTAATATGTAAAATACAAGGTGCTTCATGTGATTTTTTATTAAGTATTCTATACGATCAATAATATAATTGGTTTAACCTTTATCTATTTTTTTGCAAAAATAACCCTTAAAAATGAATATTTTTCCTGTAAAATATTCTATTTAGAATAAATTTTAGAATTTTAAGTTTACTTAAAAGGAATTATTATTTTAAATAAGGGGTTTATTGAACTTTAAATAAGCAAATATGAAGAAAAAGCCACTGATCCGAATTCTTTCTGTTCTCGTTTTAACTTTTACAGTTCTTTCGCTTTATTATGTACTGGAGAAATATACTGCGACTGAACCACAAATAGAGACGGAAGAGACTATTTCTGATAACGAATTAGAAGAAGCTCTACCTAATATTAAATACGGAATGGTGATAGATTCATTAATTATAGAAAAGGATCAGGTTAAAAAGAACGAAAGTCTCAGTCAGATTTTTAGCCGATATAATATTCCCGGAGAAGCGATTAACCAACTCGCTAACCTTTCGATCGAAGTATTCAATCCCAGGTATATGAGGGCCGGTCATCACTTCACCGTTTACAAAGAAAAAGATTCCGCAAACACAGCCAAATGTCTTGTATATGAAATCAACCAGATTGAAAGAGTCGTTTATAAATTTGATTCTTTATTAGTTTACAAGCACTATAGAAACGTAGACACTGTCAGAAGAGAACTAGGAGGAATCATTTATTCTTCTATATATGAAACACTGAATCAGCATAATGCCTCTCACCTTGTAGCCATAGAGTTATCCAAAATTTTTGCTACTCAAGTCGATTTTTTCAGAATTCAAAAAGGAGAAAAATTCAAAATTATTTATGATGAATTGATTTTAGATGGCAATCCTATTGGAGTCAGCAATGTTTCAGCGGCAAGTTTTGACCATGGAAATAAAACCTTTTACGCATTTAACTATCCTCAGAACGGGAAAGATGCTTACTTTGACGACCAAGGCAACAGCACCCATAAAGGAGGTTTTCTAAAAGCTCCGCTTAAATATTTCAGGATTACATCTCATTATACAAAAAAGAGATTCCATCCTGTTCAGAAAGTATTCAAGCCACATCTTGGAACCGATTATGCGGCACCAACAGGCACTCCTATTATTGCAGTTGGTGATGGAGTCATAAAAGAAGCGAAATACTCCAATTACAATGGCAATTATGTTAGAATTAAACATAATAACACGTATGAAACTCAATATCTCCATATGTCTAAAATTGCTAAAGGCATGAGACCCGGGGTTCGTGTTAGCCAGGGGCAAACCATTGGTTATGTTGGAAGTACTGGTTTGGCCACCGGACCTCATGTTTGTTTTAGATTTTGGGAAAATGGAAGACAAGTGGACGGGACCAAAATAAAAGTCATAAAAAAAGAACCTATAAAAGAATCGGAAAGAGCCGGCTTTGAAAAATACAAAGAAGTTAAAATGAAAGAGTTGAAAAAAATTGTCTATTTGGAAAAATCTTCAGAAGACTTGCCGGAAGACGAAGAAGAAGAAGACAACATAATTGTAAAAAATTAAAGAGCAACGACCCTTTGATTTTTTTTCTCTAAGTTTGCGCCATATTAAAGCTCTGTATTTATGAAAATAAATTTTGCGTATGGCTTGGGTGCCGGTATTCTAATGGCAACGGTTGACGGACTTAACTATTATTATCTTTACGACACTACATTTGGCAAGTTCGCATTTTTTATAAATCTGGCCATTTTGATCTCAGCAATTTTTACTGGAATCAAACATATCTCCCGGCAAAAGTTCAATGGTGAAATCCCTTATAATCAGGCAACACTTTCCGGGATTCTAATTTCTGTTTATACAGGTTTTATACTTGGGGCTTTTAATTATATATACTTTACCTTTGCAAATCAGGAGTACATAACCTATATAATTGATGTGTCAAGAGAGTTTATGATGCAACAGGAGGAAAGTCCTGAGGCGGTGCAAACCAGAATAACAGAACTTCAGACAGGATTTACACCATTCAAGCAAGCTATAAACTCCTTAAAATGGACATTTATTTTGGGTTTGTTCATATCTCTGATAAGCGGCATAATCGTCCGCAAAAAGAGTACTCAAAAATAACCCTGAAGTGTATACAAGACATGCGAGCAAAATGACTGATTGATTCATTTTGCTCGCATTTGTCCTTGACGGTCATAACAAAAATCTATCGAATAATACAAAAAAAGGGCATTAAAGCCCTTTTTTATGAGTATAAGTAAAAATTTAAAAAAATCAAATCAAAAGGAAATTCTTTGTTTGCTCCTTAATCTCATTTTTTGCTATACCATTCTGCTGATCCATTACAATCTTTCTAACTAAAACACCCGTGATAGAATTACGAACGCCCATTCTCTTAGCCATATCTATGCAAAAATCCATTTCTGAGTCTTCAATGATCCCATCTGCAAGCATTAAAGAAACAAGATCAAACAACTGATCAAATCTTTCTGAATCATTAGAAGGTTTAACAAAGATGTTTGAAGCTGAATCCTCAATTAAATCTTCAATCTCTTCTGCACTGAATTTCATTTTTTCTCCCAATCTAAAAATATAGTCTATTTCAAGATCAGACATGTAGCCATCCGCTTTAGCCAAATTGATGATGTTTTTTAAGTGGCTTTTTTGCGCTTTAGTTTTTTTGGTTTCAAATAAAGTTAACATGAACATATATCTAAAAATTTAAGTTTCTGACAATTGATTTAACACTACAAATATAGGATTAGTTATATTAATTGCCAAAACAAATCTTGAATAATCTCTAAGAATGGAATGAATTTATGCAAAAATCAAATAAGATAAAAAATATTAATAACCTATAAAACAAACAATTACAAATTATCTAAATAAGAAAAATTCAATTATTGATTAAAATAATCAAATTTAAAAAAAAATCAAACTTCTTTGAATAATTATACAAAATTACACAATCTTTCAATTTAAAGGACAAACTTTTTATTTCCGGGAAATTCTTTTCGGACATCATCAAAGAAAATTCTAAAATCATCAAAAAAATAATAGTAATATTCCATTAAGTCTAAATGTGCATCACTTATCATACCTCTTTGCCTGGTTCTGTCATTAATCCCAATCAAAGATTTTTGAATGCCTTTAAAGGTTGAATAAGAATACAGCCAATCTTCTGAAATCATATAAGGCAGAATAATTTTGATTTTATCCGGCAGGTAGTAGTGATATTTTTGAATGGTTTTATAGGTATTAGAAGAAAAATCCGTCAGGCTGACACAGGAATATTGAGACCATTGGGCTGCAAGAAAGTGATCATAAAACATATCCACAAGAATTCCTGAAAACAGGCCATACTTAGCCCGCAAACGGCTCTTGCTTTTACGAAAGGTTGGGTGGCAATCGGTATAAGTATCTATGGCCCTATGCAAAAATATTCCTTGCGAAATTCCCTCAGGATATTTATTAATAAATTTTCCTTTTACGGAATCACCAATAAAATTTCCAATTAAAATTTCATCTGAAGTTGAAAGAAATGCATGAGCGAGATAATTCAATCTTAATCGGCATATACCACATCGTGGGTATAGTTTCTAAACAGATTAATCCCAATGGAAAATTCAAGGTACGGCAACCATTCAACGAAAGCAGGACGAGGTCGGATGATTCCTGTAGGTAACACCTCATCAATTGACGAATAGCGAGAATGTAGAATTCCAAACTGAAGGTAACTATAAAAACGGGAACCTATTAACATTTTCAAACCTGTAAGTAAAGCAAATCGATTTACATCATCAGATTGCACTCCAAAGGTTCCCACTCCAGGCCACGTTCCATCTCTTTTACTCATAAAATAGTAGCCGGAAACAACCCATTTCCACTGATAATAAATATCAGAGATTGGAAAAAGTTCCTGAGTTACGCCCGCAGAAAGCGCTACAAAACCCGGGGAAAGCCTAAATGAGGTAGTTTTATAACTTAAGTCTAAAGAAGGGAAAAAAGAATAACTTACCCCTCCCAATCCGTTCGAAAGACCAAGGTTTAAATCTCTTCGCTCTGGTTTTGGCACCTGAGCATATAAATATGATCCTGACAAGGCCAAAATCGCAAGAATAATAAATGCTTTTTTCATTCTAAAAAGAATTAAATATCTATCTCTAATATAAATTTAAAAACGGAAAATCTATAATCAGCACTTAAAATAAATACTAATTCGGCAAAAGTCATCGTCGCTAAAAGTATTTTATCTATCAAAAAGCCTAAAAGATTAGAAACACATTTAACATATTACGACTTTGACAGGTTATATAATAAAATATTGTTAAGTAAAGAATCAGGAACATATGGAGACGGCTGATAAAAATTACGATTTATCCCTGGCATTAAGCCAGTTCTTTAAAGTTGTTTATGTCGACTTTGGAATCCAAAAAATTAATGACAGGATAAAAGAGTGGTACAAGTTGAGTTGGGAAGAATTTGAATCAGAACTAAAAAAGAACCAGATTAAATATTCAGATTGCATGATGAAGGATTGGAAAGATTTTTTCCATCTACATAAAAAAAAGGTTTTGAATTTAATGGAGAAGAACGACTGAGGTCGTTTTTCTCCACTAAATTTTCTTAATAAAAAAAGGTAATCAATAAAAGCTGCGTAATTTTTAGTTTCGACTACATAAACTGACCTATTAAAGTATTTACAAATCATAAAAAAAGGCCAAACAGATTGGCCTTTTCTTGATTTATATTTTTTTTGATTTATATATAGAGTATCAATAAGAAAATCCCCAAAACCTCTGTCCCTACATGCACCAGAGGCAACCACCGGGGCAGGGTATATTTTAAAACTTTATCCATAATAAACATAACAATAACTAAGGTTGCAGCTAGTCCTAAAATTATAGACCCCAGATCCGGGCCTGTCATCTTATCAACTGTAACGTTCGCTATATAAAAGGTAAGTAAGCCTAATCCGGTAAATTCAAAAACTGCTTGCAAAAACACTAAAAACATGTGACGTTTTTTCCCTTTCCAAATCAAAACAGCAAGCACAGTGGCCAGTAATAATGAAATCAGATAAACAATGATTACATGATAGATTTGCATAAGCACCTCCAAAAAGTTAATTAATAAAAATGTTGTACAATGTAATAACCGGGACAACTCCCTTTTGTTTTCTTACATCGTATGTAATTGTATATTTCGCGAAATTTGCTTCAGTTTTGACTCTTCCTTTTGTAAGTCCCTGTTAATTACAACGGCGGCTTTAGCTCCTTCTGCAGCAGCCATAATCACTAATTGAACATCTTTTGATGCATCTCCTGCTACATAGACACCTTTTATACTTGTCTGTTGAAATCTGTTCACCTTAACCCCACCTTTTTTGGTAAACTGACAACCTAACTGTTCCGCAAGATTACTGCGTTGAAATTGCTCAGTAGTAAAAAAAAGTGCGCACCGCTCTATAAAACTACCATCGTTAAAATAAATTTTTTCAATTTGCCCTGAATCACCTTCCAGCCTGTCAACTTTTTTGTCCAATATTTCAATATTTTTCAGGACAAGTTTTTCTTTCTCCTCTTTGGAAATCTCCTTTCCGTTGGTAAGTAAAACAATATCATCAGACCAATTGGTGAGACTTAATGCCAGTCCTACCCCGCTTTTCCCTTTCCCTACAACAGCAAGAGGTTTTAAGCGCAATTCCCACCCATCACAGTAAGGACAATGATGAACACTGCTGCCATAAAATTTATGAATATTTCCTATATCAGGTATTTCATCAATCAACCCGGTGGCCAATAACACTTTTTTGCTATAATATCTATTATACTCACTATCAATTATTTCAAATGAGTTATCGTCCAGTTTATTTATTTTTTCAACTTTGTTATTCTTAAATACAACCGGATATTTCTGCAGTTGCTCGCGTGTGGTTCTCAAAAACTCCATAGGGTTGGATCCATCTCTGGAAATAAAGCCATTCATGGATTTAGCTTTAAAATTCCTCGGTCTCCCGGAATCAAAAATCAAGACAGAACGTACACATCTGGCTAAAATCAATGCTGCACTCATCCCTGCCGGCCCCCCTCCTATCACAATCACATCAAATGGTTTCTTCTGAAGCATCCTCCCCTCCTATGTTATAAATTAAACTGCCCCGGCTCTTATAATGTTTTCAAAATCCATGGAAGAAAATATGATTCAAAATCAAGCCCTATTCCATAGAATCAAAGAAATTTCCATAATCTGCACATTTCATTAATAAATCTTAAAAAACTTGTCATGAAAAATTCTTTTTTATTGTAAAAATTAAGGAAATTTGCACCTCTGAATTCACAGATATTTATTAAAATGGAAAAAAACGATACCAAATATTTTATTATTGATTTTGACAGCACCTTCACCAAAGTTGAGGCTCTTGATGAATTGGGTGAAATATCGTTAAAAGATCACGAAAACAAAGGTGAAATTCTTCAGGAAGTAGTTAACCTTACTAATTCCGGAATGGAAGGAAAAAGCTCCTTCACTTCTAATCTTACCAAACGTATTGACTTACTTAAGGCCAACAAAAGGCATCTCCCCATTTTAATATCACGTCTAAAAGATAAAGTCAGTGAATCTATAAAAAGGAACAAAGATTTTTTGGCTGAATTTTCAGATAATATCTATATCGTTTCCAGCGGCTTCAAGGAGTTCATTACCCCTATTGTAATTGAATATGGCATAAAAGAAGAAAATATATTTGCCAATACCTTTGCCTATGATGAGAACGAAAACATAATTGGCTTTGACCAAAGTAACGTTCTCTGCCTGGATAAAGGGAAAATTCAGCAGATAAAAACCCTTAATCTAAAAGGGGATGTCTATGTTATAGGTGACGGCTATACAGACTATGAAATTAAAGAGGCGGGTCTGGCCAATAAATTTTACGCCTTTACAGAAAACGTTGAACGAAAAGCAGTACTTGATAAGGCTGAACACGTTGCGCCTAGCTTAGATGAATTTTTGTTTCAAAACAAACTCCCCATGGCAATCTCTTATCCCAAAAACAGGATAAGCGTTCTAATATTGGAGAATATACACCCTGAAGCACTCAGATTATTCAAATCAGAAGGCTACAAAGTCGAGGTGGTTTCCAGCGGAATGGACGAAGATGAGCTTTGTGAAAAAATTAAAAACGTATCTATTTTATGTATCCGTTCCAAAACACAGGTTACCAAACGTGTGTTGGAAAGTGCTAACAAATTAATAGCTATAGGTGCATTTTGCATTGGCACCAATCAAATAGATCTAAAAAGCTGCCTTACAAGAGGAGTGGCTGTTTACAATGCCCCTTATAGCAATACCAGAAGTGTTGTAGAACTGGCCATCGGTGAAATCATCATGTTGTCGCGAAATATTTTCACAAAATCCGAAAAAATGCATCAGGGAGTGTGGGATAAATCTGCCAAGAACAGTTATGAAATACGAGGCAAAAAGCTCGGAATAATCGGTTATGGTAATATCGGATCTCAACTTTCTGTACTTGCAGAAAATATGGGCATGGAGGTATATTATTATGATATCGTAGAAAAATTGCAATTAGGTAATGCCAAAAAATGTAATTCCTTACAAGAATTATTGAGCATATCCGATATCATTACCCTACATGTTGACGGAAGATCTTCCAATAAAAACCTGATTAGTAAAGAAGAATTTGACCTTATGAAGGAAGGCACAATCTTCATAAACCTGAGCCGGGGACATGTGGTTGATATTGCCTCATTAGTAGCTAATATCAAATCAGGAAAACTTTTGGGAGCCAGTATAGATGTATTTCCTTATGAACCCAAAAATAATGACGAGGAATTTATCAATGAATTAAGAGGCTTACCTAATGTAATCCTTACTCCACACATAGGAGGTAGTACGGAAGAGGCTCAAAACAACATAGCCAATTTTGTACCTAATCGTATCATAGATTATATCAACACAGGAAATACCTTTCAAAGTGTCAATTTCCCTAACATTCAGCTGCCTGAACTAAATAATGCACACAGGCTCATACATTTGCATGAAAATGTACCGGGAATACTAGCCCAAATCAATAATGTACTGGCTAAACATCATATAAATATTCTTGGCCAGTATCTTAAAACTAATGAACAAGTCGGCTATGTAATCACAGACATCAACAAACAATATGATAAAGATGTCATCAACGACCTGAAAAGCATAAAACATACTATTAAATTCAGAATCCTATACTAAGGTGAATAATAAAATATACTTTACTCCGGGTCCTTCAGAATTATATCCTTCCATTCCTAAACACATTCAAAGTGCTATTGAGGATAAAATTGGCGCAATATCGCATCGCAGCAAGCAGTTTCAGGAAATTTATAAGAATACAACAGATGGACTAAGGCATCTACTGAATATACCTCAAAATTATAAAGTTTTCTTCCTTGGTTCTGCCACAGAGGTTTGGGAAAGAGTAATACAAAACTGTGTTGAAAAAACCAGCTATCACTGCGTAAATGGGTCTTTTTCCAAAAGATTTTATGAGTTTTCTGGAGAATTGGGAAAGAAAGCAATAAAAAATGAAGTGCCTTTTGGGGAAAGTTTTTTTGCAGAGAATCTTAGTATTCCGGAAGAAACAGAACTTATTTGCCTTACTCATAATGAAACTTCTTCCGGGGCAACCATGCCGGTAGAAGAAATACATAAAATAAGATCAAAAAACGCTAAAGCACTAATTTGTGTTGACGCAGTTTCATCACTACCCTTTCCTTCTTTTGACTATGAAAAAATAGACACAGTCTTTTTTTCTGTTCAAAAATGCTTTGGATTACCAGCAGGTTTAGGAGTTTGGCTTATAAATGACCGTTGCATTGCCAAAGCAAAAGAATTGGAATCAAAAGGCTTATCCTTAGGAACGTATCACACTGTTTCTTCCCTGCTTTCAAAAGCTGAAGCAAATCAAACCCCTGAGACTCCAAATGTTTGGACTATTTATCTTCTTGGTAAAGTAATAGAGGACATGAACGAAAAAGGAATTTCCAATATCAGAAAAGAGACGGAAGATAAAGCTGCTATGCTCTATGATTTTATAAATTCCAGCAATTACTTAAGCAATGCCGTCAAAGAACCTTTGCACAGATCCAAAACTACTATAGTTGCCAATTCAACTATTACAGCTTCTGATATCAATAAAAAACTGGAGGCCTTTGACATGGCAATAGGAAGTGGCTACGGCTCTTATAAAGATAAGCAAATCAGGATTGCCAACTTCCCAACCCACTCACCTGAACAGGTAAAAAATTTAATAAGTAAATTAAAAGAACTTAATTAATCATGAAAACCGGTCAAAGTTATTCAGAAGTATTTTCTTACAGCCAGGATGATGTCATTAAATTTTCTGAATTAAGTGGTGACAAAAATCCAATCCATTTGGATGAAGAATATGCGTCTCAAACTATTTTTAAAAAACCAGTTATTCATGGAATTTTAGGAATAAGCATTTTTTCTAAAATTATGGGAATGACTTTCCCGGGAGAAGGCACGATTATTCTGAAACAAGACATTAGCTTTAAACGTCCCTTGTTTGCAGGTGATAATTATGAAGCCTTGCTTACAGTCATTGAAACATCTCCGGAACGGGGTCATATACTTATTGAAACGAAAGTTTGTGATACACAAACCAAAAAGATCAATATGATAGGACAAGTACTGGTGATGAATAAATCAAAGTTTGCATAAGCTCCCCCAAGGAGGTTTATCATGAATGTAAATAACTAACCAGGGCATCCCGTAGCCTGGAAAAGGTGTCCTTCATTAAATCTTCATTCTCTTCTAACAAAGTAACTCTGAACCCCTTTAACTCTGAGCAAAAAGAAGATATTGGAACAACACAAATACCTGTAGCCCCCAGGAGGTAATAAACAAATCTTTTATCCAAATCAACATTGCTCTTGCTTACCCACTCTTCCACCATTGCTTTGACCTTAGAATTCTCAATCTTTAAGGACTGTTTATTATTTAAGACATTATCTTTAAAAATGATCGTATTATAAAATGCCCCATAAGTTTCATTAAACTTTAACTGTGGAACCTCTCCTAAAATATCTGCTATAATTTTACTCCTTCTTCCAATGCGTTGATTCTGTTCCTCCCGGTATAAAAAATACTGCGAATCTTTCATGATTAAGGGTATTGCTAATTGAGGTAAGGTAGTTGAGCATACTTCAATCATTTTTGCATTATCAAGGACAGCACAGAATTTATTAAACTCAGGATCAATCTCCCTATTATAATATTCCATCCACCCACATCGGGCACCTGGCCAGGGTAATTCTTTTGAAATACCCTTCATTGCGATTCCCGGAACATCTCCAATAACCTCCGCTAGAGAATATGCTTTTGCTCCGTTGTAAGTAATATTTAAATAAATCTCATCACTAATCAGCATCAGATTGAATTCTTTAGCTATCTCAACAATCCTCTTCAGCGTTTCCAAAGGATAGACCATCCCTGTGGGATTATCCGGATTGATAATTAGAATACCTATAATGTTCGGATTGTACTTTACCTTATTATATAAATCATCAAGATCAGGATACCAATGGTTGTCCGGATCAAGTTTGTAAGTAATAGGTTCCTGATGTGCGTGAGCTGCTTCAGCAGAAGAATGGGTAGAATAAGCAGGAGAAGGGCCTATAACCCGTAAACCAGAACTGATAAATTGATAAACCTTTGCGATAGCATCTCCGAGGCCATTAAAAAATAATATATCGTCAGCCTTAATCTGTACACCACCTTTTTTATTATTAAGTTCAGCAAGAAACTTTCTGGTTTCCAGAATACCTTTTGAATGACAATAACTATAACTGCGGTTGTCCATTGTCAGGTTGGAAATTATTTCTTTCATCCACTGGGGTACAATACAATTCTTTTGTATCGGATCTCCAATATTTTCCCAGTAAATAGTTTGTCCCTCTGAGTTAATTAATTCAGCTTTTTTAACTATTTCTCTAATTTCATAACTAAGTTCCTTAGACCCTACACTTAATATCTTTTGTCTCATCTGCCAGTATGTTAAACAGGCACAAAAATAAAAATTATTTTGTCAATAAATATCAGAGAAAGAAATATGTCTCAAAAGCTTATTGAATCCTTATTGAAAAATTCAATAAAAATTCATGAAATCATTAAAGTCGTACACTTTTATGGAAAAATATTTAAATTACCTGAAAATTTAGATTACGTATGAAGAAACTACTAACACTATTAGCTCTTATTATAACTTTTCATTCGATGGCTCAGGACGTCGAAAATGGAAGATCGGAATACAACACCTATTTTGGATTCAGGGGTGGTATTAATTATACCAGCCTTGCCGAAAAAGGTAGTTTTAGCTTTGATAATGCAATTATCGGTATAAATGGTGGCTTGTATGTAGAATCAAAATTCCACAATAAGCTTTATTTCGTTATGGAAGGAAATTACTCTCAAAAGGGTGGGCAAATGAGAGATACACTATATACAGCCTCAGTAAACTTGAATTATTTTGATATGCCTACGATGTTGGCATACTACCCCACTCCAATACTTGGATTTCAATTAGGTGTTCTGCCTTCTTTTTATCTAGGTGGCAAATACAACATTCGCACTGATGGTAATGAGATCGCCAGTGGAGATGCAGATGATATTATATTTCATCGAATGACCGTTGACTTGGTGGCCGGTATAAACCTTCGTCTTACCGAAGCTTTTAATATTGACTTAAAATACATGCCTTTTTCTTCACCGATTTTCACTGACGAGCCTACAGTAAGACCTCATACATTGACACTTAGGGTTGGTTATTCCTTTATCAGGAAGTAAAATTTAACCTAAAATACGCGATAGACTTCTATTTGCATGTTCCAGGTTCATACGAAAAAGACCGATACTTTTCAATATCGGTCTTTTTTTGGCTGTAGGGGAAGGACTCGAACCTCCAAGGAGCAGTTAGCCATAGCTCAGTAAGATCAATAGTGGTCAACCCGTTAAACTACGTTTATCCTGAAATCTCCACCCCCGAGACAGGAGGGCATGTCTGCCAGTTTCATCACCCTACAATTTTTGGTAATTGGTAAAATGGTTAATGGACCCCATCCGGGCACCTTTTTATTCTGCATTGCTGTAGGAG
>JBKBXU010000109.1:4497-13247 GCA_046313675.1 Cytophagaceae bacterium | reverse complement strand
CCTACAAAGGAATCGGGGAGGTTTTTTAAAGCAAGTTTAACCCTTCTGATCCTGTAATTATGCACCCCATAAACAATACCGGCAGTCATTGACAGAAAAGGTATGGCAGAAACAATCAGGCCTGCTTTAACCAAAAAACCAGATCTGCTAATGGGTTCACCGGCGCTTACAGGTTTATCATCGGCAATAAGTGTCGCCTTTTGCACACCCCAGCGAAACAAGCGTTGGAGATCATCGATAAATAGAAACAGAACAATAAATAGCTTGGTAAAATAGGTAGTCATAACCAGGCCTGCAAAAAGAGTGCGCACCACAGGAGAATAACGGTATGCTTCCCCTGACACATAAATCATCAACCCAACAAAAGCAAATATACTCAGCAACCAATATGCTGAGTATATAATGCGTTTCGTGACTAAACTTAAACTACTGGAAACAATCTTTATAGCTTGAAAGACATAGATATCGATTCCGAAAAAAACCAGAAGTATTATTACTACAATAAATACTGTCTTCATCAACTACTTTATCAATCTATATTTAATTTTTTCTATTAATAAATACATTACCGGAACAATTACAAGGGTTAAGAAAGTGGCAAATGACAGTCCAAAAATAATGGTCCAGGACATTGGCCCCCAGAAAATTGCGTTATCCCCTCCAACATAAAAATCCGGATTGTATTCGGTTATAAGTTTTATAAAATCAAAGTTCATCCCTGTTGCCAATGGAACCAAACCCAGTACCGTTGTAATAGCAGTTAACAAAACGGGGCGTAATCTTGTTTTACCCGCTTCCACAATTACACCAAATAATTCTGATTTGGGCAGCCTTCCATTCTCGATTCCCAGTTCCTGCTTACGCCTTTCTTTGATCAGCTCCATAAAATCTATAAGCACGATGGCATTATTTACTACAATACCTGCAAGAGAAATTATACCAATCATAGTCATAATTACAACGAATTCCATATTGAAGGCTACCAGCCCCAGGAATACACCAATAGTACTTAAAAGCACTGAGGTCATAATGATAAATGGCGCCGAAATTTTATTAAACTGGCCTACAATAATCAGGAAGATCAGGAACATGGCCATAAGTAAGGCTCCTGATAAATAAGCCATTTCTTCACCTTGCTTTTCCTGTTCTCCGGTAAATTTCACCTCATAACCGGCAGGAACGTTCAAATCCGTCATCAGGACCTTAATCTGGTCATTTATTTCAGTAGGATTGTAACCGTCCAGTACATTAGAGCTCAAGGTTACCACCCTTTGCTGGTTTTTTCTCTTAATTGATCCATAGGTAGAACTATATCTGGCTGCTGCGATAGAAGAAATAGGTACCTTATGAATTTTCCCTGTGGATTGGTTACGGAAAATCACAAATTGTTCCATAAGTGCTCCCACATCGTTACGGTAGCGTTCATCCAACCTTACCTGTACAGGATAATCATCTTCTCCTAGCTTAAACTTTGAAACCTCCTTACCAAACAAGGCAGTTCTTAACGTCGAAGCCACCTGCATGGATGATACCCCAAACCTACGCGCCTTCTCCCTGTCAATGTCCACAATCAATTCCGGCTTTCCAGTCTCCATGTCATTTCTCAGCTCCTCTATTCCGCCAATTTTTGCCTGGTTGATTTTTAAGCGCAAGCCTTCACTAATTGTCAGTAGTTTCTCCAGATTATCCCCGCTGATTTCAATATTTACCGGTTTACCTACCGGCGGGCCTACAGCATCCTTGTCTACCGTAATGGAAACACCGGGAAAGTCCGCTATCCCTGACCTGATCTTTTCCATAATTTCAACCGTAGACAATCCTCCCCGCTCCTGAAACTTATGAAACGCAACCGTAATCCTTGCTTTATTAGGGGTATTTCCTGAACCCGCAAAACTTTGATTAGGATCACCTGTCCCCTGGCCCACTTGAGCTATAACAGATTCAACAGCCTTATCATAAGGCTTAACAATTTGCATTACCCGCTCTTCAAGCCTTTCGGTTAGTTTATTGGTAACTTCAATATCTACTCCAACAGGATATTCAACAAACACATTTACATAACCGGGCTCATTTACTGGAAAAAACAAAACTTTAGGTTGATTTATAATCAGAAGCCCGATTGACAAGCCAAGTAGAGCAATGGTACCAAGGAAAAAGGCTACGGCAGAACCCGTACTTTTTACAGCCACTTTCAATAGTCTCTCATATACATTTTCCAGTTTCGGTAAAACGCTGTTCTGAAATTTAAAAGAGCCCGGGTTAAGAACAAACACATTTAGCGTGTTAAGTAAGGCAAAAAGGATTAACAGATTTCCAAACGCAACGCTTCCAAGGAAAACAAACAACAGTCCTACGGCAGTAACAGAAGCTGTCAATATCCAGAATCTTTTCTTATTAACAAGCTCTTCCTCTTTATCTCCTTGTACCTTCATAAGGAAAGAGATCAACACAGGATTTATCACCAAAGCAACAAATAAAGAGGAACCAAGAGTAATAATAAGTGTGTAAGGAAGATACTTCATAAACTCACCCATGATGCCCGGCCAGAAAGCCAGAGGTAAAAAAGCCGCCAGGGTGGTTGCTGTAGAGGATATAATAGGGAAGGCCACTTCACCAACCCCCCTAATAGTTGCCTGAATTGCATTCATGCCTTGTTCTCGCAACCTGTATACGTTCTCGACCACAACGATACCATTATCTACAAGCATTCCCAAGGCCATAATTAGCCCGAATAAAACCATCATGTTTATGGTAATACCCAAAAGGCCTAAAATTAGAAAAGACATAAACATGGAAAGCGGAATAGCAATACCTACAAAAAGGGCATTTCGCGTTCCAAGGAAAAACAACAGAACCAATACAACAAGAATTACCCCTGAGATAATGTTATTCTCAAGACTGGCTACCTGATCTACCGTCATATCAGATTGATCATTGGTAATAGAAACCACAAGATCCTCCGGTATCGCAGCCCTTCTTTCCTTCTCAAGTATGGCACGAATTTCTTTGGAAGCATTGATTAGATTCTCTCCACTTTTCTTTACCACATCAAGCATTACTACAGGCTGTCCATTCAATCGGGCATAGCTCTCTTTTTCTTTGTAACCAAACTCAACTTTAGCAATATCACGCAAATAGACAATGTCAAACTTTTCATCTTTCACAATGATGTTTTCCATTTCCAGAGGATCCACAAATTCACCTACTACACGAATATCACGACGGTTTCCCTGAATAAGGACATTACCACCCGACATGGTTATATTTTCGTTCGCAATGGCACTTTCAATATCGCCGAAATTCACCTCACGAGCCGCCATCTTGTGCATATCCACGTTAATCTTCACCTCTTTCTCTTCCACTCCACGGATATTAACCTTAGAAATCTCCTTCAGCTTTTCTAGTTCATCTTTCAGGTATTCAGCAATGTCTTTTAAGCGTTCATTGCTGTAATCTCCCGAAAGGTTGATGTTCATAATTGGAAATTCGGAAACATCCACCTCACTCACAGAGGGATCACTGTCAAGGTCATTAGGAAGGTCCTTTTTAGCCTTATCCACTGCATCCTTTACTTTCCTCAATGCTTCTTCGGTATCAACATCAGTAGCAAACTCTACGACAACAGAGGAGAAATCCTGCTGTGAAGTACTGTTCAATTTGCTTATTCCACTTATATCCCCGATTTCTTTTTCAAGAGGACGGGTTATAAGATTCTCAATATCACCAGGTGAGTTTCCCGGATAAGAAGTAGATATAATAACTGTGGGAATCTTAACATCAGGAAAATTCTCCTTTGGCAAATTCACATAAGTAAAAACCCCCATTATGGCTATTATAACCATCAATACCAATACCGTGGTACGATTTTTTACCGACCAGGTGGTAAGCCCAAATTCCTTATTTAATTTATCAGACATGGTTGCTTTTAATTAAAAAATGATTGCTTCACCATCTACAATTCCACGAAACCCTTGCGTAATCAGGACATCTCCACTTGTAAGACCCTCTTTTACAACTGAATTACCTTTATAGGTAGTTCCGGTTTTCACATAAGTCTTTCTTGCCACTGTTTTTCCATCCTCAGTTTCGGCAATAAACAGGAAACTACCTTTGCTATCATCCTGAATCAGACTTACAGGAACTACCAAAGCATTTTCTACGAATGTATCCTTGATTTTCAATACAGATAACATGTTGGGCTTAATAGAACCATCTTTGTTATCAAGCCTGACCGTGATTTTAAATGTGCGGTTATTTGGATTAATGAATTGACCCGCTGCACTGATTTTGGCTTTTATATCCTTTCCCAAAGAAGGAAAATGAATTAACACATCGTCCCCTTTTCCGAATTTTCCAATGTATTTCTCAGAAACATCCGCAGTAATATAAACCTTATCAACATTTACTACCCGTGCAAATGGAGCCTGAGGACTTGCAGACTCGCCTATTCGGGGAAATAATTCATCAATCTCACCACTTACAGGAGATTTAATGTATGATTTTGACAACTGCGTTTTCAGAGAAGCCAGATTATTTTCAAGTGCATCTTTCCTGTTTTTTGCTTCCAGGTATTGCAATTCTGATCCTATATTCTGTTTCCAAAGATTGGCTTGTTTTTCATATAAACGTGTTGCCAATTCAAGATTCGTTTCCAACTCTTTTATGTTCTGGCGAATGATGTCAGTATTAAGTACTGCCAAAACCTGGCCTTTAGAAACTTTTTGTCCTTTCTCCACTTTTATTTCCTGAATCATCCCACTTGTCTCCGGCATAATTTGGATGTTCATATCCGCCTCTACTGTCCCATGCACGTCCACGAAATGCTCAAAAGTCGAGGCAATAAGGGTGTCAATTTCAACCAATACACCTTTATCTCCTTCATCATTTAGCTCTCCTTCAAGAAGTTTAATTTTTGAATTCAATTGGGCAAGTTCTTTCTTATAATCAATCAACTGCTTTTCTTTCTTTTCCCTTTCACTGGTTTGTTTACAAGCTGCGGCAGAAAGCACCACCGCGACACAAAGTATTTTTACGAATGTTTTCATATCTGTTTATAAATAAAAAAATGAGGTTAATTCTTATTGACGTTTAATGTTCCCAATGATTTTTTATAGTCTACCGTAGCCACCAACACATCATACAAAGAGTTGAAATAATTGGTTTGAGCCTCACGATAGCTATTTTCAGCAGTAGTTACTTCCAGATTACTACCCACACCTTCCTGATATTTAATTCTGGATATTCTTGTAACCTCTTCTGCCAACTCGAGGTTCCTTCTTTGTGCTTCCAGCATTTCTAAATTACTTTGCAGGTTTAACCTGGACTGCCTAACCTGAAAATCTATGGCATTTTCAAGGTTTCTAATATTGTTTTCAGTTTGGCTTAAGCTCACTTTTGCCTGCTGTATCCGGTATACTCGCCCTAAACCATCAAAGATTGGTACGTTGAGGGTAAGTCCATATCGTCCGTAACCATACCATGGATTACCAAATAAATTTGGTACGCTTGTGTGCTGAGTAAAAAAACCGCCGCTTGCAAAAGCAGACAGTCTTGGTAATGATTGTATTCGTTCGTTTCTGATATCAAGGGCATTTAAGTTTCGGGTGGTTTTCTGCATAGAATATTCAATCCGATCATTATAATTAACCGGTGTCTCAGTGTCCATCACAAACTCCCCGGAGAAATCATTAAGGCTCTGAGCCGGAATTAATTCATTCTCCATCGGCATTCCCATCTGAAATTTCAGCATTAGCAAACCAATTTGCTTCATGTTGTCAAAGCGTTGTTTTTCAACCAGCATGTTGTTGTAGTTCACCTGAATCCTGGACACCTCAATTTTTTCCAGAAGTCCCTGCTCATGCATAGCTCTTGTTTCTCTGAGTAAGGTATCCAAACGCGCCAGGTTGTTATCTAACAAATTGGTTCTTTCTTCATTAATCAGAACCATATAATAGGCTTTAGTAACTGATTCTGCAACCTCAATTTCTGTTCTTGTGAGTGACTTTTGTGCAAGCTCTCTGTAAACAGAAGCAGCCTGTAAACCCACAAAATATGATCCGTCAAAGATTAGCTGACTTAAGGTAATGTTCGCATCTCCACTGGATCTTAACTGAAAAAGATTCTCTATTCCAACCACGTCTGTTGGAATAGGTTGTCCCGGAGGAAAGAACATACTTGCATTTTCAGGGGTAAGAAACATTCTTTGTAACCGGGGATTATCTGTTATCTGAACAGATCCGTTGGCCTGCGGTAATCCAATGGCACGTATTTCCCCTACCCTTGATTTAGCCGAGTGTACATCCAGAGCTGCATTCTGAACATCTGCCTGGTTCTTAAGCGCATATTCCACACATTGATCCAGGGTCAGTGTGTGGCTCTGTTGGGCATACACATGCTGACCAACCAGATAAAAAATAATAAAAAATAAATAGCGGTTCATAAAATTATTCTTCTTCGGATATATGTTTGTATTGATTAATTAATTTGTGTCCCTTCAATGTACAGATCCCGTGCAGGTAATGATCTATAAATTGCACCTGTACCTGTGCAAGGTCATACTCCGGGGAAGGAAAAATCAGTGGGTTAAAAGCCATCTGAACCTGTTCAAGTCGAAGCTTGGATATAATATTTAAGTCTATATCTTTTCGATAAAGGCCTAATTCGATGCCTTGCTCTAAATTTTTCATTAAAGAGCAGCGAATACAACTTTCCTTATGCTCCATAAAAATAGCATAGGCTTGAGGGTAATATTTCTGGGCTTCATAAAGCACGGATGGGTTCATGTTCTGAAACATCACTTTTACATGTTCAGATATCTTAAGTATTTCATCTACAGGATCCATAGACTTTTCGCTGATATCTTCGAAACTTTTCTCACTATATGACAGATAATTTCTGGTTACCTCACAAACAAGCTGATTTTTATCACTAAAAAACTGGTAAATGGTTTTTTTTGAAACACCCAGGTGCTTTGCAATATCATCCATGGTAATAGATTTCAACCCATACCGGAAAAATAACTCCGTAGCTCCTTCCACTATCCTTGATTGTACTTCCATGTATTATAATCTTTAATACAAAACTATGGAAACAAAAAATATATTCAAAGTTTCCAAAGAAAAAATTCAACTACCCATTTGTAAGGTTTTTAACAAAAAAGAATCTTTCTTAAAAAGAATGTTAAAAAGACACTTTGTTGCTTTTAAAATTGCAACTATTTACTACGTATTGCTGTATACAAATTAGCAGAACACCAAACAGCACAAAGAAGTAGATACATGTCAGATCTTTATAAAGGATTAAAATCAAAGAGCCTGCTTCAAAGAATTTCGGACTCCTCCGGGAATAATGAGCTTGTTAAAGTTCTCTCGGAAGAACTAGAGATTTTCGGGATAAATGCTTTTAATATATATGTATATAAATCCGGTCAATTCAACCAATTTTATGGTCAATTACCTGATGCTTCAAAGATTTTATCAAAAGAGTGTCTTATTTTAAAAGAATATTTAAAATTATCCCAAACAAAAGACCTTATTCTACCCCTTAAAAAGGATAATCTATTTTTGGGAGCCATTCAATTCAGAGTTTCCCCCTTGGCTGAGGATAATTTATATACCATACGTGACCTGATTTACCTGATTGGACTGTATTGGAAAACCGAAATCCCTGTTTCCCTTATTAACTATGAGGAATTAATAGAATTTAGCAATGAATTAGTTTTCACAACAGACGAGCATGGTTTTTTCACGTATTGTAATCCTGCCACATTAAATAAACTGGGATATTCCGCTATGGAGATGCAATCAAAGAATTATCTCGATGTAATAAGGAACGATTATAAAGACTCAGTAAAACAATTTTACAAAGACCAATACAAACTGGGAAACAGGCAGACATACCACGAATTTCCTGTAATAAATAAGCAAGGCGAATCATTCTGGATAGGACAAAATGCCTATATGAAAATTGAAAATGATCGATTGACGGGATACCAGATATTTGCCAGAGATATCACCTTTCGAAAGAAAGCAGAAGACGATCTATTAAAAGCTGTTCATCTGGCAGAAGAATCCAACAAAGCCAAAGAGAATTTTATTTCAGTGATGAGCCATGAGATAAGAACACCCATGAATGCCGTGGTAGGTATGTCCAATTTGCTTCTTGACAGCAACCCGACCGATGAACAAAAAGTTTTTTTACAGGCACTTAAAATATCCGCCGACAACCTTTTGATCATGATCAACGACATTTTGGATCTGTCTAAGTTAAGTTCCGATAAGATGATCTTTGAAAAGATCCCCTTTAATTTACAGGAACTAATGGACAGGCTATCCAAAACTTTTGAATTTAAAGCAAAAGAAAAACACCTAAAATTCAGCATTAACATCGAAAAAGATATTCCCAATTATCTAATTGGCGATCCGTACAGATTAAACCAGGTGCTTTTAAACTTACTATCCAATGCATTTAAATTTACCGAAGAAGGGGAAATCGCAATAGAGTGCATTAGCCTGAAAAAAGATAAAAAGCAATGTATTCTATTGTTTACTGTTAGGGATACAGGTGTGGGCATTTCGGCTAACCACCTAAGTTTAATTTTTGAAAGCTTTGCGCAGGCCGAAGCTTCTACTGCGAAAAATTATGGAGGATCAGGACTTGGTCTTACTATTACCAAAAAATTAATAGAACAAATGGGCGGCTCCATCAGCGTTAACAGCACCAAACATAAAGGCTCTGTATTTTTCTTTGAC
>JBKBXU010000109.1:0-4487 GCA_046313675.1 Cytophagaceae bacterium | reverse complement strand
GAAATTGGGAAAAAGCCTAAAAATAAAACCATAGATTCGAGCAAAAGACTCGAAGGCTTTAAAGGCCAAAAAATACTTATAGTAGAAGACAACCCAATGAATAAGCTGGTTGTTGAAAGCTTTCTAAAAAAACACGATTTGAATATAGACTATGCCGAGAACGGCAAAGAGTCCCTTAAAATTACAGAAGAAAAGGTTTTTGACCTGATATTAATGGATCTCCAAATGCCTGTGATGGATGGATATGAAGCATCTTATCACATCAGAAACGACAATTCGAATAAGAATAACAAAACACCTATAATCGCTTTAACCGCTTCGCCTATAGTAGAGATTAAGAAAAAAGCCCTTTCTTCCGGTATTAACGATTTTATTTCTAAACCATTTGATCCGGATTTCTTTTACAAGAAACTCCTTCAGTATATATTAGCTGAACAAATATCAGAAACAGCTCAGAGAAAAATTGCACTTATGGATACAGGCAAGCAACAAAAAGTTACAGATCTTAATTATTTAAAAGATGCTTCAGGAGGAAATAACAAATTCATCCGCGAAATGGTAGAAGTTTTCCTCAAACAAACTCCTGACGCACTGGAATCTGCAAAAAAACATTTGGACGATAACCAATGGGATCCGTTCAGGAAAGCCGTTCATAAAACCAAACCTACCATTGCCATGATGGGCATCTACAGCCTTACCGAAGATATTCGAACCATCGAAGCCATGGCAAAAAAAGAAGACGACAAACCAAAAATAGAAGAGCTCCTTCTCAAGGTCAAAAAAACATGCGAATCAGCCTATGTAGAATTGAAAAAGGAGCTGAAGGATCTGAATTAAATTGTAAGGCTTCCCCTTTGGGAATTTTGAGTTTATGAAGGCGTAAGGAGTAAGTCATAAGGCATAAGGAGTAAGGAGTAAGATACAAGTATGACACATAAACTTATTATTCAACACCTTACCACATTGACCTAAAATCCATTTGTCAGCTCCACGCTCTCTTTGAATTTAAAAGGCATAAGGCGTAAGTCAAAAGGCATAAGCCTTTGTTTGTGTCCCCACAAACGGGATTGAAATGAGGGTGCAGGATGTAGGTGAAGACACAAAATTGGCGTGTGGGATTTTAATTGTTTTTTTTATCACTGCCAAAGGCCAACGGATCCCGGAACAGGTCCGGGAAACAGGTTAATTATAAGTTTTCAGGTAATGCCAGCGGCGCATTTCAAAACTATTACGTTGGTTATCAATTCAGAATTAAAAATTCAAAATTAAGAATTAATCATCCAGTCTCCCCTTACAGGGAACTAATATTGCCACTCTCCATGTAAAGTATCTAAATTAAATACGTACTTTTGCAGCCCTATGGGAAGGAAGAACAAAAACTTTATCATTGAAAATATTGAAATACTGGACATAGCTGCAGAAGGAAAAAGCTTAACCAGGCATGACGACAAAGTCATTTTTGTGGACCATGCTGCGCCGGGCGACGTTGTTGATCTACAGGTGTACAGAAACAAAAAGGATTTTGCCTTTGCCAAACCCGTTCACTTCCACAAATATTCTACTCAAAGAACAGACCCATTTTGCAAGCATTTTGGCACTTGTGGAGGCTGCAAATGGCAACACATACAGTATGATATTCAAGCAGAGGCCAAAGAGAAGCAGGTTATAGACAGCCTGACACGTATTGCCAAAGTTCAATTGCCACCCATTGCACCTATCCTGAAATCTGAAAAAACCACCTATTACAGAAATAAACTTGAATATACCTTCTCCGACAGCAAATGGCTGACTGATGAGGAGATCAAACAAGACTATAATTTTGACCGAAATGCACTGGGCTTTCATATTCCCGGAAAATTTGATAAAATATTGGATATTGAGGAATGTTTTCTGCAGCCCGAACCTTCCAATAAAATCCGCAATGAAGTCAAGAGGTATGCACAGGAACAGGGTTTTTCATTCTTCAACATTCGCAAACAGGAAGGATGGCTGCGCATCCTTATTATTCGCACCACCCTTTCAGGGGAACTCATGCTGATTGTACAGGTTTATTATGAAGACCAGCAAGCTATGAAGAAGCTGCTTGAGCATTTAAAAGAAACGTTTCCTGAAATAACTTCTTTAAATTATGTAATCAACCCAAAAGGAAATGAAACTTTCCATGACCTGGAGGTTATTACATATCATGGCCTGCCATACATAACCGAAAAAATGGAAGGTTTGGCATTCCGTGTCGGGCCAAAATCCTTCTTCCAAACCAATTCAACCCAAGCCTATGAGCTGTATAAAATCACAAGGGACTATGCAGGTCTCACAGGTGCTGAGGTTGTTTATGACCTGTACACCGGCACTGGCACCATTGCCAACTTTGTGGCCTCTAAGGCCGCCAAAGTAATAGGTGTAGAATATGTAGAAATGGCCATTGAAGACGCTAAAATCAACAGTGAAATTAACAATATATCCAATACAGCTTTTTATGCAGGGGACATGAAAGATGTATTAAACGATGAATTTGTTGCTAAACACGGGAAGCCCGATGTCATTATCACTGACCCTCCAAGAGCCGGAATGCACAAAGATGTGGTAGATATGCTCTTAAAACTGGAACCCCAAAGAATTGTATATGTAAGCTGCAATCCGGCAACTCAGGCTAGGGATATTGCCTTGCTTGATGAAAAATACAGCGTTACAGCCGTGCAGCCGGTAGATATGTTCCCAATGACGCATCATGTGGAAAATGTGGTAAAATTGGAGTTGAGGAACTAAGTCACCTGGCGGTCTGACTTAACCTTTTATGTGGATAGTTTTCTGCTACAACACTTAACCTTATAAATGGCTCAAGATATTGTTTTATAACACCATAACTATTTGTAATCCCCATAAGGTCAGTAATTAAATCCTTTCCAAATACCTGCTCATAGGATCTTAACAAATGCTCAGTATATTGTATGGAACTGCATAGGGAGGATAGCAAAATAATGATCTTATTGTTGCATTCTACTACAAAAAAACTTCTTCTTTCCTTTTCTATAAGTTTGTTGAGTTCAAGAAGGCTTTCTCTATAGCGTAAATTTTCTTCAGTAGAAGATTCTTTGTTCGAATAAGTAGCCTTTAATATATTTGAAGGAGCTGAAATATTTTCGATTTCCGGAAATTCAGGCTTATAAAAGAAACTTTTTCTGTTAGTATACAAGGAAATAAAAATTAAAAAACAAATCCCATATGCTGCTAGGGATAACACTAAAAACCAACCCTCTTTTATCAGAAACCATGTATATAGAAGTGCTAGGGCTATTACTATTCCCATACCAAAATAATACCCTAACTTTTGTAATTTAAGAATTTTAACCCCCGTGATAAACATAAAAAGAGGCAATATAAGCAAAGGCAATAATTTAGGCCAACGAATTATATCTAACAAAATACCAACAAATAAAAACATACTAATTACAAACAAAACAATCGCCGCAAGATATATACCTGGGGTCCTTCTCCTTCTTTTTGAAACAGCCGGGCTTAGAGAATCAATTTCATAATCTAACATACCTTATAAATTCAGTTAAATATACTCTTTAAGCTAGTGTTCTTGAAACTGACCATAATTAATAAAGAGGCACCCCTATTTCCACAAACTTTCTCAAGTTAGCATCGATCATATTTTATTCCTGAGCAATAGGAAACGAAAACTTTCACTCATGCACAAATTTTCAACATCCCAGCCCACCTAAAAAATACATAAAATTGATATAGTGCAAGTTACGGACTTTATAAAAATTTAACAATTTCAATATACTAAATGTACAGGATCTTAAAATATTTTCCAAAACCACAACAATCTTCCAGACTACAAAAAAACTTACCACCCAGCAAACCAATACTAATACCACAATTAAACTTTTTTAACGATAAAATCAACTATTTAATCGAATTATCACTTCGTTTTCGATTACTAAATTACATCAATGACGTATACAGTTTAAATAGTGTAATGTTAACAATTTAAAATTGCACTTTAAAAATATTATATAGAAATAAAAACATAAGAATTTCATAAATACTATACTCATGAAAGCATCAATATACAGAAAGTTTGGGATGGTTATAGCAGCAACTGTCTTGCTTGGGTTAAACCACCTATCTTTTGCTCAAACCTCACCAATAGGAGGAGGCTACAATGTTTCGGCCGTATTGAGCGACAGTGGTTTCGTTTACTGGGCCGGTGGCGGATCCGCATCCAATGTTTTTATAAAGGTGTTGGCAGGAGAACAAACATGGAGTACAACAGGATACCTTGAAAATATACAGTCAATGTATACCGGTGCGGGAAACCATATTCTTGCCAGGGATTGCGATGATAACGTATTTGCCTGGGGAAACAACTCCCATGGACAATTAGGCAACGGAGCATCTGGAGCAGGTGCTGGCACAACTACCCCTGTCAGAGTACTTACAGGCGAACAAAACAGTGCATCCGGATATTTGGAGAA
>JBKBXU010000108.1:0-13264 GCA_046313675.1 Cytophagaceae bacterium | reverse complement strand
AGAGTGTACGTCCTGATGGGTGATGGTGAACAGCAGGAAGGACAGGTTTGGGAAGCTGCCATGTATGCAGCCCATAACAAAGTAGATAACCTTATTGCTACCATAGATTATAATGGACAGCAAATAGACGGTCCTGTAGATCAAATACTTTCACTTAAAGACCTGACTGCCAAGTATCGTTCTTTTGGATGGGAAGTATTGGAATTAGAAAAAGGAAATGACATAGGCTCTGTGGTAAACACGCTGGAAGAAGCAGGTAAATGTACCGGAAAGGGAAAACCTGTAATGATATTGATGAAAACAGAAATGGGTAATGGCGTTGATTTTATGATGGGAAGCCATAAATGGCATGGAGTAGCTCCTAACGACGAACAATTGGCCAAGGCATTGGCTCAATTGGAAGAGACTATAGGTGACTACAGGGAATAAAATTCCTTTAATCCCGTTGTTCAGGTATACAAACCAAACTTTATTTACTTGTATATACGGTTAACAATCATATCAATAATAATACTGTGCATTAGCTTTAGTAATAAGGTTAATGCACAGCTTTTTTCTGAATAAAAGCATAAAACGACAAGGATACTTTTTGTTCTTGATGCTTCGGGCAGTATGTATGAGGTATGGGAAGGTAAAACCAGAATGGACATTGCCAAAGAAATTCTTTCCAAAATGGTTGACTCCTTAAAGTCTACCCCAAACCTGGAGATTGCCCTTCGTGTCTATGGGCATGAATGGCACAAAAGATATCAGAACTGTAAAGACACAAAACTGGAAGTTTCCTTTGGCAGCGGCAATCATGAGCTTATTAAAAAGAAACTTCTTGATATCAAACCCAATGGAACGACCCTTATAGCCTACACACTCGAACAGTCAGGGAATGACTTCCCTCCAGATCCAAACAGTCGAAATGTTCTTATCTTACTTACCGATGGAATTGAGGTTTGCGGTGGTGACCCTTGCGCTGTATCACTTGCCCTACAAAAAAGGAACATCATTCTCACCCCTTTTATCATTGGCATAGGCCCCGAAGAAAATTTTGCAAAAGAATTAGGATGCATCGGAACCTACTATGATGCCTCAAAAGTAAGTGACTTTCAATCCAACCTCAATAAAATCATTAACTATACGCTTGCAGAGACAAAAATACGGGTAGACCTCCTGGATATATATCAAAAACCAACTGAAACCAATGTCAATATGACACTTACCAATTCGATAACAGGCAAGACAGTTCATGACATTGTGCATTACATCAAGCCGGACGGGCAATCAGAAGAATTAAGCATTGATGCGCTGATAAGCTATGATATTATTGTCAACACAATCCCTAAGGTAGAGCGAAAAGGTATTACCCTCGAAGCAGGCAAATTAAATGTCATTAAAATTCCTTCTCCCCAGGGTGTACTCAACCTGAATATTAATTATAAAGAATATAATACCCTTAAAGCTATTGTACGTAAAGCAGGATCTGCCGAAACCTTGCATGTTCAGGAAGCCGGTAAAAAAGAAAAATACCTTACAGGTGAATATGACATAGAGCTGCTTACCCTACCAAGAATTATATATAAAAATGTAAAAATTGAGCAAAGTAAGAATACAACGCTAACTATTCCCCCACCGGGCATACTGAATGTAAATGATCAGATAGAGGGGTTTGGAAGTATTTATGAAATTAACAGTTCAGGAAAAGCTGTTTGGGTTTGTAATTTTTCCAATAGCCGAATGAGCCTTACCCTTCAACCAGGCAAATACAAACTGGTTTTCCGCTCAGAAAAGAGTACCGGTAGCCGGTTTACCGATGTTCAACCATTTACAATAAATTCTGGTGGTTCCACCTTGCTTAAACTATATAAAAAATAAGCCTTAACTTTTTACTAAAATAATTACTATTTTTAAAACTTATTTTCCCAACTTTGCATCCTAAGTTTTTAAAGATTAAATGAAAAAATTTCCTTATTCCGAAAAATTTGATACCCGTTCCGGTTTTGGAGCAGGGCTTCTCGAAGTAGCAAGAAAAAACCCGAAAGTGGTTGGACTATGTGCTGATCTTACAGGATCACTCAAAATGGGTGATTTCCAGAAAGAATTTCCTGAAAGGTTTTTTCAGATGGGTATTGCGGAAGCAAATATGATTGGAATGGCTGCCGGCCTAACTGTTGGAGGATTTATTCCATATACAGGTACATTTGCAAATTTCTCTACAGGCAGAGTATTTGACCAGATCAGACAATCTATAGCCTATTCCGGCAAAAACGTAAAAATATGTGCATCTCATGCGGGCATAACGCTTGGAGAAGATGGTGCTACACACCAAATACTTGAAGATGTAGGAATGATGAAAATGTTGCCTCATATGACGGTAATTAATACATGCGACTATAATCAAACCAAAGCGGCAACCATTGCCATCGCTGACTATAACGGCCCTGTATATTTAAGATTCGGAAGACCGGTTCTGCCAAATTTTACACCTGCTGATCAAAAATTTGAAATTGGCAAGGCTGTGATGTTAAACGAAGGAACAGATGTAACCATCGTAGCCACTGGCCACTTAGTTTGGGAAGCCATTCAGGCAGGAGAAATTCTGGAATCCAAAGGCATCAATGCTGAAATAATCAATATACACACTATTAAGCCTTTGGACGAAAAAGCCATACTTGACTCAGTTAGAAAAACGAAATGTGTGGTAACGGCTGAAGAGCATCAGGTACTTGGAGGACTGGGTGAAAGTGTGGCAGGTGTATTAAGTAGAAACTTCCCAGCACCTCAGGAATTTGTTGCCGTAAAAGACTCTTTCGGAGAAAGTGGGACACCGGATCAACTAATGAAAAAATATGGTTTAAAAGCCGATAATATAGTAGAAGCTGTTTTGAAAGTAATTGGACGTAAGAATTAATTTCATCAATTATCAAAACAGAATCAAAACCTTTTTCCTAAAAATCAGTATTAAAGGCATGGATATTTTATCTGTGCCTTATTTTTTACTATAAAACCTAATAAGAGTTGCAAGGCAATCATAACATCGTTTTAAAAAATATTTATTTTGTATTAATTTTTTAAAACCAGGATTTCGTAATTTGAAATTATCTTGGTTGGTAATAGCTTTATTGTATATTACATATTAAAATACATCAACCTATACATCGTTTAAATAAAAATACGTCAACCTCAATGAAATTAAGAATTATATTTTCTTTCATACTAGCCTTGTCTCTTATAAATCTTTACGCACAAGACAGACTCAAGCGTTCCGGTGAAATAATAAATAAAGGAAATGAGTATTACTATAAAGGAGAATACGAAAAGTCAATTGAAACTTTTCTACAGGTTCAGCCAGGCGATACCAATTATTACATTATGCTTACCGAACTTGCCGTCTCTTATCTGAGCGCCGAGAAATATGACAAATCTATAGAAATTGCAGAAAAGATTCTTAAAGAAAACCCTACTCCGGGGACAGCTATCTTTAATACGCTTGGTACGGCATATGATAAAAAAGAAAATCCCGAAAAAGCAATTGAAATTTATCGAAAAGGTCTGGCTTTATACCCATTGGAATATACTTATTTTTACAACATAGGCATTACCCAATATAACCAGAAACAGTATAAAGAGGCTATTGAGAACTTACAAAAAGTACTATCCATCAACCCTTACCATTCCAGTTCCCACTACCTCCTTGCTACCATATCCGCTTTACAAGGCCATGTCAGCAGAGCCATTATGGGCTGGCAATTATTTATTCTGAATAATTCTGAGAGCAAATCTGCACAGGACGCATTGGGCTTTTGTGAAAAACTGGCACTCAATGCCGTAGAATTTTCAGAAGATGAAAAAATTGAAGTAACTCATCCTGACAAGGTATTTGCTGAATTAGATCAATTAATCAGATCCAAAGCAGCTTTAAATAATAAATATAAAACCAAGGTTAAGATAAATGCCGCTATAGTAAAACAAACTCAGCTTATGCTGGAACAGGTTAATTGCAACGGAACAGAAGATTTCTGGGCAAAGACCTACGGAAAGCTTTACAAGGAAATAAGGGATGCTAACCACACTGAAACCTTGATATACCTTTCTCTTGTCCCTTCCAAATTACCTGATGTCAATAAATGGAAATCAAAAAATGATGCTAAAATTCAGGAAGTGTATGGCATAGTTCGGAAAAACTTTAATAAAATCAGAGAAACGCAGGAGTACACCTTTGAAAACGGAGAGCGTAAAAACCTACGTGCATGGTTCTATAATTCAGGAAAAATTCAAGCCCTGGGAGATATTAAAGATAGCAACCTCGATAAAAAAACAGGCTCTTGGATTATTTTCCATGAAAATGGTAATAAACAAGCTGAAGGTATTTTCAGCGACAGCTTTAAAAAAGAAGGAATCTGGAAATATTATAACGATATGGGAAACATCTCTTATGTAGAACCCATGAAAAATGGTAAAACAGAAGGTCTTGTAACAACCTATTTCCCAAGCGGTCAAAAACGCAGGGAGCTTACCTATGCCGACAGCAAGCTTAATGGAAAATTCATCCATTATTACGTATGTGGTGGAAAAAGTGTAGAAGGAACTTATGTGAACGGTAAAGAAGAAGGTGAGGAAATTTATTATTACAACAATGGACAGGTTTCATGGAAATTAAAATATAAAGACGGTAAAAAAGACGGCCCATCAATAAGCTACCACAAAAACGGAGAAAAGAAATCAGAAACGAACTACGAAAACAATCAGGAAAATGGAAGTTTTACCGCTTATCATGACAATGGAAAAGTTCAAAGAAAAGGCATAGTAAAAAGTGGAACAGCCATTGGAGCCTGGAAATATTTCCATGAAAACGGCACATTAAATTATGAAATCAATTACAATGCTGATGGAAATGAACAGGGGAATGTAAAGGTGTTTGATGACAAAGGAAAGCTTTACAAAGAAATAGGCTTTACAAACGGGATAAAAACTTTTGAAAAGTTTTATGATGCAGACGATGAAAAACTTCATTACACAACAGCCTACACCAAAGGGAAAGCAACTTCACTTTCTTACTATAATAAAAAAGGAGAAGAGTTTTATACGGTAGACATTAGCAAGAAAAAACCCGTTGCGGTTAAAGGTTATTCTGCTGACGGAAAAGTTATCTTCGAAGGATTTTATGTCAATGGGGAAAGTACCGGCCAATGGACATATTACAATGGCATTGGTGTAAAAACAGTAGTGAAAAATTTTGAAAATGGCTCCGCAAACGGAATGTATACCCTATACTATCCTCACGGAGAAATCCAAAAACAATGCCTGCTTAAAAATGGTAATTTTAACGGATATTATAGAGAGTTCTATAAGAATGGCCAGTTAATGAAAGAAGGCTGGTATGAAAATGATCAGATGCTTGGTCCTTGGAAATATTATCATGCCAATGGCAAAATTGAACGTGAAATTTTCCTTATGGATCATAATTTATATGGATGGGAAAACCTATACAACGCAGAGGGACATGTGTACGCAAGACTGGAATACGATAATGACAGAATCAAAGGTTTTGAATATTTAGACTCTACCGGTAAGGCAACTCAGGTTGAATCTACCAAAGATTTTAGCGGAAGCTTCAAGCGGAAGTTTCCGAATTCCAAAAAGGTATTTACAGATTTCTCAATAAGCTGCGGCAACTATGATGGCCTGTTCACACGCTACCACTTCAATGGAAAAAAGGAATTTGAATACAACCTTAACGAAGGCAAACGTGAAGGAATTTATAAAGGATATCATCCTAATGGAAAACTCAAGGTTACCGGAAACTATGTAAAAGGTAAATATGCAGGGGAATGGAAGTGGTACAATGAAGAAGGAAAACTCACGACAATAGGCAGTTATAATGACAATGGCAATCGTGAGGGCGAATGGATTTGGTACTATGACAATGGAAAAATAGATGCACGTTCCACATATAAAGACGGTGACAAAGATGGCTCCTCATTTTACTATGATGACAACGACAACCTTATTATAGAGAAAATCTATCAATCAGGAAACATCATTGGTTATAGATATCAGAAACCAGACAAAACAATGTCTGAATTGGTCAAACTTGAAAAGGGCACAGGTAAAATGCTTGCCTATTATGCCAATGGCACAAAATCAGCCGAAGAAGAATATGCAAACGGAAAGTTTCATGGAAAGCGCATACACTATCTTCCGAATGGGAAGATACAATATGAAGCAGTATTTGAACATGGAGAAATTCACGGAGTCGAAAAATTCTACTATGCTAATGGGAAACTAAAATATGAAAAGCCACACTTCTATGGTGAGAAAAATGGCACAGTAAAAATGTACCGTGTAGACGGTAGCCTGGAATTAACAGAAGAATTCATACTGGACGAACAAAATGGAAAATCCATATACTATGATCCTAAAGGTAAAATAACTAAAACCGAATATTACTGGAGTGGCTTAAGATATGAATAGAATCAAATTAGTAATTGCGCTATTGTGTGGTTTTAGTTTAACCACTTCAGCACAGGATTTAAAAGAGTATCAAAAAAAATACGATGGCTATTTATCGGTATACCTGAAAAAACAGCAGGATATGCTTATCGATATAAAGGGGGATTCCCTTAATATTACCGATAATACCACGGAAGAAATAATGCACTTAAGTGAGAAGTCTAATATCTTATCTTCCAAGTCTATCCATTACTCCCATTTCTACCGTCTAACCTCGGTAGATGCTAAATCTATGGCTCCGAAGGGTAAGGGCAAATTTACTACCTATAAGGTCAAAAATTTCACCGACAAGTCCGAAGATTCAGATGGAATTTTTTATAATGACTATAAAAGCCGAAACTTTGTATTTCCTAACATAACAGAAGGCAGCAAATCCCACTTATTTTATACCCAGGAAATACTTGACCCTAAGCTTCTTCCGGGCTTCTATTTCCAGTCTTACTTACCCTCAGAAGAAATAAAACTAAGCATCAAAGTGCATAAAAATGTGGTATTGAATTACAAATTATTTAATACGGAAAACTTTGATATCAAATTTAGTAAAGAAGAAAAAGGAAACTATGCAACCTATACATGGATTGCACAAAACGTAAGCGGTTATAAAACTGAATCCGATGCCCCTGGGGCTGCCTATTATTTACCTCATATTCAATATTGGATAGATTCTTACACTACGCCAAAAAACGGCAAGGTCAATGTATTGTCTACCCTTGATGATCTTTATGCATGGTATGTGGATCTGACCAAACACATCATCAGTGAAGAATCGGATCAACTTATAGAAGTTGCCAAGGGAATCATTTCTGAAAAAGACTCTGAACTGGAAAAAGTAAGGAAAATCTTTTACTGGGTACAGGATAACATAAAATACGTTGCCTTTGAAGATGGCATGAGAGGCTTTGTTCCACACCATGCCAACCTGACGCTGTCCAACAGGTATGGAGATTGTAAAGATATGGCCAGCATACTTTATGGATTATTAAAAAGTGTCGGTATTGAAAGCTACCTGACCTGGATAGGAACAACGGATGTCCCTTACAAATATCACGAAATGCCAACGCCTGCTGTAGACAACCACATGATTCTTACTTATAAGCATAAAGATCAATATTATTTCCTGGATCCTACCTCCTCTTACCATAGTTTTGAATTACCTTCATCTCATATCCAGGGCAAACAGGCACTTTTAGCTATCAATGAAAAGAAATATGAAGTCCGGGAAGTTCCTGTCGTATCGATCAAAACAAACCTTTACACAGATTCTTTGCACTTCACTATTAAGGATGACAAGCTTACAGGAAAAGGAATTACCACCATCAACGGTTACCCCAAGATGTATGCGACCTATTCCCTGTCAGGAAGAACAAAAGAAAAAGAAGAAAAAATACTTCGAAACATGCTGGAAAAAGGCGGAAACAAATTTTTCCTTAAAGATTATAAGGTAAGCCATCTGGAAGATAAAGACAAGGCACTCGAAATCCAGTATGAATGTGTTATTGAAGATTACCTTAAAAGCTATGATGATGAGATTTACCTCAACATGAACTTTGACCGTACATTTAATAACGACGACATTCCTGATACACGAAATATTCCAAGAAAAGTTAAGTACGCATTGAGCAGCAATGCAAAAGTTTTGGTAGAGATACCCAAAGGCTATAAAATTGATAATATGCCCGAAAACGTTTCATTCAAACATGAAAAATTTGGATTTGAAATAATTTATAGCATAGAAAAGAATATATTAGTACAGAAAAAAACATTCTATATGGACTTTATGATACTTGATCCTGAACATTTCAGTGAATGGAATAACATGATCAAACAAATAAATAAAGCATACAGAGACGTAGTTACCTTAAAGAAAATAAAAAAATAATTTCACATGCGACTTTTAATTTTAATTACCCTTTTAATATCCAGCGTTTCTGTACAGGCTCAGAAATTTGAAACCAGAGATTACGACTGGAAAAAAGATCCCAAACGTTATAAGTTGAAGGACTCAGAACAAAAAGATCCTGCTGTTATTGTTTATTTTAATAACATCGAAGAAAATGCCTACAATAAAGAAAAAACTACTGTAAGCAGGTTAATGACCATTCATAGGATCATCAGGGTAAATTCGGATGATGCCATAGATGCCCACAACAAAGTTTCCATTTATGTAGGCCCTTCTGAAGAATTGGTTGAAATAAAAGCCAGAACAATAAGCCCCTCCGGCAAAGTAGTAAATTTTGATAAATCGAAAATCAAGGATGTAAGTGAATCAGAAGACAAAAACTATAAGATTTTTGCCATTGAAGGCGTGGAAAAAGGAAGCGAAATAGAATACCTGTACCAGGTAAAAAAATCCTTTTCAATTTATGGAAGGGATATATTTCAATATTCCATTCCCATACTTGAAGCAGACTTTTTATTAATAACTCCGGAAAATCTTAAGTTCGATTTTAAAGGATATAACGGATTCCCTGAAGTTAAAGACACCACATACAATGAAAAAAGGTATATCTCTGCCAAAATTAAAAATATTCCCGCCCTTCCGGATGAACAGTTTTCTGCGGTGATGGCCAATAAGATGCGTGTAGAATATAAACTTGCCTACAATACATCTAAGAACTCCGGAAGGCTATATACCTGGGCCGATGCCGCTCAAACCATCTATTCTAATTTCCATGGCTTCTCCACAAAAGAAGATAAGGCTGCTGCCAAATACTTTAAAAAAGTCGGGATAAAAAGCAGCGACCCTCTGGATAAAAAAGTCCATAAAATTGATCAGTTTATTAAGAAAAACATCTATATAAAAAAAGAGCTGCCTGGAAATACACTGGATCATATTATAGACAATAAATATGCCTCAGAATCGGGAGTTATAAGATTATACACCAAATTCTTTACGCTTGCAGACATTGATTATCAAATTGTATTTACAACCAACCGTAATCAATTCCGCTTTGACGGAACCTTTGACACATGGAATTACCTAAATGAAACATTATTTTATTTCCCTAAGTCCGATAAATACCTGCTCCCTACCAGTTATGAATACCAGTATGGGTTAATTCCTTCTGAATTTACCTACAACGACGGGTTATTTATAAAGAAAGTAACCATTGGAAGCCTGGAAACTGCCCTTCATGAAATACGTCGTATTCCTGCACCTGACCATAAAGTAAGTTATGACAACATGCTTGTAGATATATCATTTACCAAAAACCTGGAAAAAAATGAAATCTCCATTAAACGAAGTCTGGCAGGATATAAAGCAGCGAACATCTATTCCATTTTCCCTTTATTACAACCGGATGTAAAGGAGGAAATTGTTAAAGAACTGATCACCTACATGGTACCTGATGCTGATTTTACGGAAATTAAACTCGTAAATAAAGATTTTAATATACCATTTACTGATACGGCCATGGTCATTACGGCAAAAGCCAAAAGTGAACACCTTATTGAAAACGCCGGTAAAAAGATTTTCTTAAAAGTAGGTGAAGTTATTGGTGAACAAATGGAAATGTACCAGGATCAGGAAAGAAAAACTGAGGTAGAAAACCACTACAACAGAACGTATCACAGAATTATCCGAATTACTATTCCTGAAGGTTATGTGGTAAAAAACCCTGAAGCATTAACTATGAATGTAATTTGTGAAGATGAGGGCGACAAAGTATTCGTATTCACCTCGACCTATACTCAAAAAGGCAATGTTCTTGAAGTTGATGTAATGGAATATTACAAACGTATAACCTTCCCGGTAGAACGGTATGAAGAATACAGAAAAGTCATTAACGCAGCCGCTGATTTTAACAAAATCAAGTTGATATTGGAACCTAAATAAAACCAAAGAAAAGAGGCAGGTGAATGTAGAGACGCGATTAATCGCATCTCTACATTTTACCTGCCTCTTTTAATTTCCAGATTATTTTAAGACCTCTTTTTTACATTTTTTATATATCTTTGAAATGCAGATAACAGAGAGGCTACATGAAGAAATTTTTACTTGCAGGGGTCATCATTTGTACAACCCTCACGTTCACCAAAGCACAGACATTTATTGGCGACACCTTAATAGTTACGACAGACAATGATACACTCGCTCTTCCATTCCCCATGGATCACAGCAAGCGTCTTCAAAGAGAAGATATTATAAACAAAAAAGAAGGATGGTATATGACCGGACTTCCGGAATTAACCATAGATCCAATAAGGGGGTTTAGCGTAGGTGGAAATGCTTTCCTATTCAACAACAGGGATCGCAACGATCCTTTTTTTTACTTCACCCCTTATCGTACTATGTATTCTGTAGCCCTAAACGTGGCCCAGAATGGCCGTGTAAACGGAGCCTTTAGCCTGGATATGCCTTTTGCATTCAACTCCCGCTGGAGGCTGAGAGGGGATTTTATTTATGAAAACGATCCAAACTGGCAGTATTTTGGCCTGGGAAGGCAAACTCTCCGAAGACTGAGCTACACAGACAAACAAACAGGACAATTTGTAGACAATGCCAGGTTTAACAATTACTATAGCAACCTACAGAGAACCCGAAGTGGCAGAGGAGCACAATTTGGAGAAGACCCCAACCTGATATACACTGATGCACATTATAACGAACTTAATTATACCGAATTTCTTACCGCCGCTGCAGCAGAACGAACCTATTTTGAAGGACGGTTAAGGGTTATGCTCGGGTATGAAATGCTAATTACCCGAATCAATCATTATGATTTTGATGTAATTCCGGATGCTGTGAACCCCCTTACTGGAGAAGAAACAGAAGCCCTGCAAGGCAGAACCTTAATTACGGAGGATTATGAAGCCAAACAAAGAGGCGATGCGGATTCCTACTGGCTAAAGCATAATATTGGCGGATATCATGGTGGACGAATTGGTCTGGCGCAGTTTGGCCTAATGTGGGACACAAGAGACTTGGAAACAGACCCATCAAACGGTATTTTTGCAGAATTTGCAAATGAAGTTTCAGCTCCTTTTACCGGCTCACAGTTTAATTTTACAAAACATCTCCTTCAGGGTATCTTTTACCAAAGACTTCTTCCTGAAAAAGTTAGCAGAATGGTCTTAACAGGCAGATTCGCCCTCGGATATATCAGAGGTAGCAGTATACCATTTACAGAAGTAATGGACCTTTGGAGTGCCTCCGAACAGGGAGGAATACATGTTCTGGGTGGAGCTTACGCCTTAAGAGGTTACCGTGAGGCAAGGTTTGTCGGTAGGGTTACGGCACTCGCCAACATGGAATTAAGAACAAGATTCTATCAAAGAAGGATCCTAAATCAGCACCTTGCTTTCTATGTAGTGCCGTTCTATGATGCAGGAAGTATTTGGGACTCGTTCAGGCATATAGAAATCAATAATTTCCGTGGCAATCCTGGTTTAGGTGCCCGGATTGTATGGAACCAGGCTACCATCCTCCGTTTTGATTATGCCCGTTCGAGGGAAGATTCACAGTTCTTCTTTGTGTTTGGACATACCTTCTAATGCTGTTTGAACCATCCTGCCAAAACAGACTGTTTTTTAAATAAAGAGTCTTATGGAACAGGAAAATCAAAAGAAAGAAAAGGAACAGGACAAAAGTAAAAAGTCATTAAAAAACTGTCCTGAAAGGAATGTTCTTGGTAAAAGAATTCATAAGGAGAAAAAACATCATAATAAATCGCATGGATGAGAGGAGTGCCTTAAATACTAAACTTATCCGAAAGCCCTTGACTTCAATAGCCCTCGTTTGCACGAGGATTATTGAGAACGGCGATTATATCGCCAAATAGCACGAATTAAGCTCATATATTAAAAAAATCCGCAAAACCCCGGATTAATGGTACGAGCTACAAGCTCGCACCAGCAAAAACAATCGTAAAGCTTTAATTTACACGCTCGGACTAGCAGGGTGATTCCATTTAAATCTCCTATTGCGTTAATCTCTGTTAATTTTACATGCACTTTATGAAAAGGAGTCCGCCAAAATATCCGTTCTATTTTAATTACCTTTCCTTCAAACTTTACATCATAAATTCTTTTACACGAATTTACAAACTCCTTATAATCATTTGGCCATTGCTCTTTTCTTTTTTTCAAATCAAAAAAGGCAAGTAAAAAATAACAAAAAACAACAAATATAAAAAGTACCAGAAAATACATTACTTTTTTGCTCATTCGAAAATATAATTAATTTTGCCACCATCCAATTGCATCAGAACCAAGAGTACCAGGAATCATGCCCATCGTTCCAAACTCTGTCCATTTTAACATTAACCTTACTTTTCCAGAATTAGTACTATTTAAAACACTTATTTTAGTAGGGTATTTTTCCATAAGTGTTGAATAACCACCTCCTATCAAAACAGAACCATCTGCAGGAATTCCTCCTTTAGCTCCCTATCCCAAAATTTACTCCAAACTCAAATCCAGACCAATATTGGTCTGCAGACATAAATAAGACGCACTAAGTCCCCCTACAAGACCTTCTCCCACCCCTATGGAGGCTGTTGCAGAAACAAACCCCTAGCGCAAACGACCGTTCGTGCTCTTATTTCTGTCTTCTTTTCCACATCTATATCATTCCAATTTATTAAAATTATAAACTTTGTCCCAGACTCAATTCATTTTTAACTCCTACCCTACTGCAAAAAACAAAAAAGGCCCGAACGGGCGTTCGAACCTGTTTTATTTTACTCCGGATTTATCATCCTTGCGCTTGATTAAAATAGCTACGGTTTTGTTTTTTTTTTTTTTTGTGGGGGTTTATAGG
>JBKBXU010000107.1:0-13301 GCA_046313675.1 Cytophagaceae bacterium | reverse complement strand
AAGAACTTTTCTGGCAATGATCCATATGGTCATGAGATAACAGGATATAATCCACATTTCTAAAAACCTCAGGGTTTTCAGTCCAGGACGCAAGTCGTTTTACAAAAGGGACGTTAAAAAAAACGGGGTCGGTTAAAATTTGGATGCCGTTTATCCTGATAAAGAACGTCGCATGGCCCAGCCAAACCATGCAATCATCTGTACTTTTGAGAAAGTCAGTGCCTTTATGAACAGCCACTTTAAAAGGGTCATTCTTTTTTTCTTCACGCTGAGGATTTCTGGTAAATGTCCATTTCAAAACATCCCATAAGTTGGGTTCAAAAGGATGTAGAAGATTAATAAACCTTCCTTGCTTATCAACAGGATTTCCTTGCCACCCTGGCTTAATTACCTTAAGATTTTTATTCAGCAGATGCATTTAAAAAAGAAAAGCTCCTTAAAGAAGCTTTTTGATGATATCCTCTACCGAAACGCCTTCGGCCTCTGCTTTAAAGTTACGTACAATCCTGTGTCTCAATATAGGCAATGCCACTTCTTTAATATCCTCTATATCCGGAGAATATTTGTTATTCAGCAGAGCATTACATTTCGATGCCAACACCAGGTTTTGAGAAGCTCTGGGACCAGCTCCCCATTCAAGATACGTAGAGGCTACATCTGTACTAGTGCCTCCGGCAGGCCTGGTTTTATGAACCAACCTGACAGCATACTCTATGACATTATCAGCTACAGGCACTTTTCTTACCAACTCCTGATAACGTATTATTTCTTCAGCCGAGAGTAGTCCATCCACCTTTGCCTTTATTGCTCCGGTGGTGTTTTTCACTATATCTATTTCAGATTCGAGAGACGGGTAATCCAATGTCAAATTAAACATAAAACGGTCTAATTGTGCTTCCGGCAATGGATACGTTCCTTCCTGCTCAATGGGGTTCTGGGTAGCCAGTACAAAAAATGGCTTATCCAATTTATAAATCTGCCCAGCTATGGTCACAGAGTACTCCTGCATAGACTCTAGCAGTGCAGCCTGAGTTTTAGGAGGAGTACGGTTAATTTCATCGGCAAGAATAATATTACCAAAAATCGGCCCCTTTATAAATTTAAAATTTCTGTCGCTATCCAAAGTCTCTGAGCCAAGAATATCCGAAGGCATAAGATCTGGGGTAAACTGAATTCTTTTGAAATCAAGGTTTAGCACAGAGGCTATTGTGTTAATCAATAAGGTCTTTGCCAATCCGGGTACACCAACCAGCAGGCAGTGTCCCTGACAAAAAATGGCGGTCAGCACTCCTTTTACTACTTCTTCCTGGCCTACTATGACCTTGGCGATTTCTTTTCTTAACTGCTTATTAAGTTCAAAAAATTTGTCCGCAGCCTGTACGTCTGAATTACTTGTTTCCATACTTATTGCAGGATTTTACATTGGTTAAACTCATCATCTATATCAATATACACTTCTCCTTTTGTTTTATCAAACCATTCATCAAGGGCTCTGTTCTTCTTTTCTTCCAAAGCAGCTTGTTGAATCTTCTGATAATCGTCCCTCAGGTTTGCCTGATGAGGGGGAAACTTTGCTTTATAATATATTATTCTCATAGCCTGAGTACCATCAGGCATACGATAAGGTAAAGGTTGGGATATCTGCCCAACTTTCATAGTGTCTATTACAAAAAACATACCCGGATCAAGATCTTCTAATGAAATTCTGGTGCCACCGGACTGGTGATCAACAAACAGGCCGCCGCTTACACTTGTATTTTTATCATCAGAATGTTTATTGGCAGCACGCTCAAAAGAAATACTGTCGGCCAAAATTTTGCTTCTTAAGCTGTCAAGAAAATTATAGGCATATTCCGTGTCAACGGTAGAGCCTGCAGGTTTAATAAGAATATGGCGCGTATTAAATTCATTACCTCTGCGCTCAATAAGTTGTATAAAGTGAAAGCCAAACTGACTCTCAATAACGGAAGAATATTCTCCGGGTTTAAGTTTTAGAGCCGTAGCTTCATATTCAGGAACAAGTTCTCCTTTTTTAAAAAAACCCAGCTCTCCACAGTTTTTTGCAGATCCCGGATCTTCAGAAAACTTTTCAGCCAATTTACAGAAATCCTCTCCTGCAATGATCCGTTCCCTGATTTTTTCAAGCTTTGCCTTAGCCTCCCTTTTCTGCTCGCGTCCAACAGGTGGTAGTTTTACAATATGACCAACCTCTACCTCAGAGGATATAAAAGGCAAACTATCTTTTGGTATTTGCTGAAAAAACTTTTTTACCTCCGAAGGCGTAACTTTTATGGCACCGGTAATTTTATCTTGCATACGTTGAACAATCATTTGCTCACGTACCGATTTCCGTAAGTCGCTCTTAAGGTCGTCAATCGACTTATTATAAAATTGTTCCAGCTTTTCAGGCCTGCCACCAAACTGCTGGATAAAATACTGCATTCTCCTATCTAACTGCTCTTCCACGGCCTCTCTTTCAACTACCACTGAATCAATCTCAGCCTTAGCAAGAAGAAGCTTGTTTATAATTAATGTTTCCAACAC
This sequence comes from Cytophagaceae bacterium, assembly GCA_046313675.1. Lineage (GTDB taxonomy): Bacteria > Bacteroidota > Bacteroidia > Cytophagales > Cytophagaceae > JBKBXU01. Next base: position 10,757 of record JBKBXU010000107.1, on the reverse strand, counting down.
CCTGCACTTAAGCTCTTCCCCTTCCGGAGCAAAGGTATTCTCCTGCTGCAAAAACTGGAGATAACTCACTTCAAGTTCAGATTTCAAAACTATGTGATTATCTACTTTGGCAGCAATTTTATCTATTACCTGGCTGTAAGAACCTGACATAGAAGAAAAGAAGAGAAGCAAGCCAATAAGCAGCCTATTCCCAAATAAGGATTTCAATTTCATCATTGTCCCTAGCCTTTTGATATAAATTTTCTTTAAGTTCATTTATCAGTTCCAATCGTTTTTTATTCAACAAAGTACCTCTGATATGCTCTTTCACGAATTCCATCGGAGACAGCTCATTGGATGCCTTATAATCTTGTATTTTTACTATATAGGTATATTTAGAATCCGACATTTCCGCATATTTTCTCTTTTCAAGAAATTGAACCTTATTGTTCAAATTAGAGAAAGGGGTGCCAGTGATCAATTCATCAAAATTCACCCAAACAGAGTCTTCGAGATGATAATACTTAGCAAAGCTTAAACAATAGGTCTTTAGTTCCTTCAGATCTTCTTCTTTTTCGGAATTTATAAGTTTCTTTAGCTTATTAATATCAGGTGCATTGGACGCCACTTTAATAAACTTACCCTTAAAAATATTCTGAGTTAGCTGAAAAACAGAAGAGTTTTCCTTATAAAACGTTTCCACGTCCTCGTCTGTAACCAGGGAATCATCACCCTTTTCCTTCAAATAATTTTTCTGAAACTCATGAAGGATTAATTCGTTACGGTATTCATTTACCATACGTTCAATCTCATCCATATTTTCATCCACTGATTTTACTGCTTTTCCTATTAGCAATTGCTTCTTAATCCAATTGTCAATATAGCGTGAGATCAACAGACTATCATACTCCTGATTTGAAATATCAAAAAACTCTTCAAGATCTTTCTGATATAAATAAGAGTAATTTACTCTGGCTACCACTCGGGTTTCCGTTTCAAATTTTTCATACGGATTTTTTTTCTTTAAAAAATCACATGATGATAAAGTAACCAGCAGTACAAGTATGATATTAAAAATAAATTTCTTCAAATTACTTCTTTATAAGCTTTTTAACTTCTTCTTCATTCACAATTACCGGGTATTTTGCTCTAAGGTCTTTCAACCAGTTTTCTTCAAGATGTACCTGATAATCCGAAATAGCCAGACCTCTTGATTCATCGAATGTTTTCTGCCTTGGCTCTTCTATATCGCTAACAACAACATAAATTACCCGTCCGTCTTTTTTAATTGTCTGTTCCCCAACTTTCCAATCGATGGCTTGTAAAATTTCATTATCGTTTTTCTGAAACAAACCCTTTGTTATCTGCAAGGTCAATGGTGCATCCTGGTTGAAATTTTTCTCAAGGTCTTTAACATTGGTTGAGTATAAGGCAAATTTCACTTCGCTCTTACCTTTACCACCGTCTTTTACTACAACTTGTGAGGGAGCTATACCTTTTGAAATAATAAACTCTTTAACCTTCTCTGCTCTTTGTGAAGAAATTTGACGGTTTTTTAATTCTTTCTGATCTGCATAGCCGGTAATCTCAAGTACCACATCCTTGTTTCTGGTAAGTTCTCTTAAAACTTTGTTAAGAGCAGTCTTCTCATCGTCGCTTAACTCAGTTTTGCCGGTTGCAAACGCAGCCGTTGAGAAGTTTTTATTCACCAAAAATTTCTCATTCTTCAATTCCTCTTTTAGTTTAGAAAGGCTTTCTTCACTATTTAAACTATAAATAGTTGCTTTTGCACGAGCCTCCCACTTAAACATGTCGTTGTTCTCATTAAAAAACTTTCTTAATCCGGAGGTATCCTGAATAGCTTTTGACCAAACCCTTTCATCCATCAACTGGAACAATAATATACCATCTCTGTACTCATTTACCAGCATACGGTAATCTTCATATTTATCTTCAAGATGTTCCTCTTCATATTTTATATTCGACTCCTCTACAAACTCCTGATAAAGAGCATTCATATAAAACGATGGAGAATATCCTGGTTTAGCCGTTTGTTTTTGAGCTACAAATCCAAAGAAATCAGAAATAGAATATTTTTTAGAACCTATAGTGAAAAGATCATTGCTACCCTTATTGCCTGCATCTTTAAGCCATTTCCCTTTAATCAAGCTGGAATCAGCCATAGAAATGACGTAATCATAGGATTTCTTGTTCTCTTTGAAACTATTCTCTTTTTTAAGTCTGTCTATAGTTGCAGACCTGTAATAATCAGATCGGTCTTTAGAAACTCTTTGTTTTATTTTAGATTCTAATTCTTCATAAGCAGGCAATTCCTTTTTATCCAGGAATTTAATAATGTGCCATCCATAAGGAGTTAAAACAGGTTCGGTGAATGCTCCCTTTTCAGTAAGGCTGAATGCTGCTTCTTCAAATGAAGGTATCATCCTACCTGTAGAAAACCATGGAAGCTCTCCTCCGTTGTTCTTTGAATTGGCATCATCGGAAAACTGGGAAACAAGTTTAGCCCATTCTTCACCATCCGTCAAGCGCTTATGCAATTCAAAAATCTTATTTCTTGCTGCAATGGAATCCTCAGCAGAAAGTCCTGCATTGGCCCGAACCATAAGATGGGCAACCTGAACTTCACCTTTGGATGCCCTGCGATCATGAACCATGATGATGTGGTATCCAAACCTGGTGCGTACCGGGTTAGAAATATCGCCCACCTTTGTATTATAAACCGCATCTTCAAAAGGGTATACCATTTGAAGGGCTGTAAAATATCCTAAGTTTCCTGAATTGGATTTTGCAGAAGGATCTTCAGAAAACTCCCTTGCAAGTTTTTCAAAAGACTCCCCTTTCAATGCCTTCTGGCGAATGTTTTGCAATTTATTAAAGGCTGCAAGTGTGTCTTTGGGATCTGCCTCCGGTGAAAGCATGATAAGGATATGGGAAGCGTTAATTTCTTCTTTTAGGCGATCATATGCCTGAAGAGCAAACTTTTCGGTTAGATTTTTCTCCGTAAAATATGGCTGAGCCAGTTGTTTTTTATATCCTTCAAGCTCTTTTATAAAAGCCTGAGAGGTATCAAGGCCAGCTTCTTCAGCCGCCCGGACTTTTAATTTAAAATTAGTATACAAGCGTAAATATTCCCTGACACTCGTTTCTGTGTAAGCATCATCGCTGCCGGAGTTGTTTTTTTTGTAGACGTAGGCGAATTCCGAGGAATAAACAGGTCGATCGCCTATCACTTGAAGAACAGGGGCTGTTGATTTTGACGTACTTTTCTTTGTTCCTGAACTTTTACATGCTCCAAGCAATGCAAGGCTGATTAAAAAAAGGGCTGATAGTTTTTTCATTTGAAGAAAAAATTAATATGCTTAGTTAGATAAGATTTGGTTTGCAAGTTTAACGATTTTTTGCATACAAATATTTAACTAAACAGAAAAAAGGACAAGAAGATTTTAAAGGAATGAAAAAATATCTGCTTTAACTTAAAAAAAAGTTAAAAAGAAGCAGCCGTTGTACGCTTATGAAGACGATATATAGTGGTGGTATCTTTTTTTATGAGTTCGATGGAATCAATTACTTTTTTTACCAGCATCAAACCAACCCCCCCCTTTTTTTTCTCTTTCACCAAGGTTTGAAGATCAGGTTCTGTATAAAGGTTAGGATCAAAAGCCAATCCGCTGTCGGTAATTTCAAATATGATATCCTGATCCTGTCCATGAATGCTTATTTCAATAAACTTCTCCGTATCTGATCCATTTGAATGAATAATCAGATTAGCGCATACCTCATCAATAGCAAGAACCAGAAGGTTCTTTTCAACATCTCCTAACCCATAAGAATCCAGTGATTGGTTTACAAAATCACGAACCTCTTTAAGGTTTTGAGTAGAACATGCTATTTTATAATGACGATTCATTAATCAGATCTTTGGCTTCATCTTTGGTATCTACAATTTTTATTAATTCATCCAGTCCTAAAATATTAAAAACACTCTTTACTTTAGCACTCAAACTATATAACACAAGGGATATTTTGTTTGTTTCAAAATCCTGCAGGTAAGACATAAAAACACCCAGTCCGGCAGAAGAAATATAGCTAAGATCTGAACAATCAATTAATATTTTATTCTCATTGTTGGAAACTGCTTCTGAAATAGCCTGGTCAAGCATTATACAGGAACTGGCATCCAGCTCTCCATCAACTTGTATGATAAAAAAATCATTTTCTTTTAATGTACTTACCCTCATTGAGAATATGTTTTAATACGTTATAAAAATAAGAAAGTTTAGGAATGGTTAAATAAATTTTACCACCAAAAAAGTATAGTCATCTTTCAGATCCTGGGTACCGGTAAATTCGTATACATTCGCAATTATAATATCACTCAACTGCTTTGCGCTGAGATGTGCATTTAAATTAACAATATTTTTTAACCTTTCATAATCATATTCTTCGCCATCAGGATTTTTAGCTTCCAGAATACCATCTGTATATAAAAGGAGCACATCACCGCTCTGATAATAAAATTCTTTTTTCTCTATGTGCCTGGAATATTCCTTATTACGTATAAGCCCCAATCCAAGCCCTCTGGTATTTAAAAACTGGCTGGTACCGGTAGAAGATTCCCAATAAAGTGAAGGACAGTGCCCCGCTCTCGCAAATTCAAATTTCCTTTCAGCGGTATTTATGACAATTAATGACAGGGTAATAAACGAAGCTTTTTCAAGACATTTCGCCAAAGCATTATTGGCATACGTCATGAATTTTTCCGGGGGTAAGTCCAGCTGAATAAGACTTTGAAATACTCCTTTCATCTGGGCCATATTAAAAGCCGCTGAAGTACCATGCCCGGAAACATCACCGATGGCAATGGCTAACTTATCTTTGGAGTATTCATAGAAATCATAATAATCGCCGCCAATATTATCAGAAGACTTGCAAAATATGCTAATTTCCAAATGGCTGCTGATAAAAATATTTACAGGGAGTAAACTGGTCTGAACAGACTTGGCAATCTTTATTTCCTCCTTGTATCTCTCTGTGGCAACGGCCTCGTTCATCAATCGGAAATTTTTTATGGCTATGCTGGCCTGGCTAACAAACGTATAAACAATATCCACCATTTCTTTATCAAAACCATCGGTGATATTTTTTACCAGAACCAGATTTCCCAAGCGCTGGTTATTGGACGAAAGAGGGATGATTAAAATTGAACGATAGGGTAACATCTTAAGTCTGTCACTGTGATCCAGATCCAACAGGTCTTTAATATAATGTGGCTCATTATCTATATTGATATGATTCTTTCTCAGAACTTTCTTGATATCAAAGATATCAATCTCACTGATATCTTTATTTATAAATGACTTATAGGAAATGTTATTATCTTCAAATATCTCAAGCCAGGCAGCATCTGCCATAACCGTAGTCAGGCTGCTTTCAATAAGGATCGAATAAACCTCTTCTTCCTTATCCCCCATCTGTATTGATTGGCTCAACTTCTGAAAAAGCATGACCTCTCCAAACTTTTGTTCAAATACGGAAGAAGTTGGAAGGTTGAAAAACAAAACCAGTAAGGAGGAAAAACAATTTATTATTATAAAGCCAAATACAGAAAGCACAAAAATATTGTCGGCAAGGTCTATTACAAGGTTTCTAAAAAAATGCTGTTCATAAATTTGCTGTAAAAAGGTACTGCTTATAAGTACAATAAGAAAAATCAACAATATGCTTTGCCATTTCTGCCTGTAATTTAGAAAGGCCACCCACTTCAAATTAAAGGATAAAATCAGTGCATAAGCGATCAAAGGAGATACTATAATTATAAAAGGCCAGCTTGTGATATCGATATAAATGAAATTCGTAAATATCAGGGCAAAGATAATTATTTCAAAAAGCTGCCAGGCTTCATGCATAATATCTGTTTTTTGATAAAGAATCATGCTTTTCCAGACGTAAAAAGCATTAGCCAGAAAAATCACAACAAGGCCGATGTTCAAGTGGTATATACCATTGATGATGTAGATGTTTCTGAGTATTTCACTATCACCAAAAAAAAGCAGCAAAAATTTTATAAACAGCGAAAGGAAAATGGTAAACCCACCTATAATGAATACCTGCCATAATTGCTCAATAAAACTTCCACTCCTCTTTTCAGAAGCAGAAGTTTTGAAGGTCAGAAAGACTGCTATAAAAAAAGCAGCCAGTAGAGTATTGGACAGGTAATCCGGAATACGGACATCCCATTCATTCTCTACCGAATACAAGGTATACAGGTTAATAATCAGCAAAGTAAGCCAAGAAAGGCAGGCTGAACCTATAAATATATGTAACGTTCGCAGTTTAAACGACACTTATAAAGAATTTATCTGCTGTAATTAGGAGCCTCCCTTGTGATCGTAATATCATGCGGGTGGCTTTCCCTTGCTCCTGCAGCGGTTATTTTAATAAATTTAGCATTTTTTAACGCCTCGATATCAATAGCGCCACAATACCCCATACCGGCTTTTAGTCCGCCAATAAGCTGATAGATAACCTCAGACACTCTTCCTTTATAAGGCACGCGTCCTACGATACCTTCCGGCACAAGCTTTTTAATATCATCTTCCACATCCTGAAAATATCTGTCTTTAGAACCGTCCTCCATAGCTTCTAATGAACCCATTCCCCGATAGGTCTTAAATTTTCTACCTTCATAAATAATCACTTCCCCCGGAGCTTCTTCGGTTCCGGCCAAAAGTGACCCAATCATAATGCTACTTGCTCCTGCTGCAATGGCTTTGGCAACATCTCCGGAAAACCGTACGCCTCCGTCAGCTATTACAGGCACACCAGCCTTATTAACAGCTTTTGAAGCTTCATAGACGGCTGAGAGTTGAGGCATTCCAACACCTGCAATAATCCGGGTAGTACAAATACTTCCCGGGCCTATACCTGCTTTAATACCATCTGCACCAGCCTTAGCCAGAGCCAAAGCCCCTTCGCCTGTCGCAACGTTCCCAACAATAACATCAAGATCCTTGTATTTACTTTTAACCTTCTTTAGAGCATCAATCACTCCTTTGGAATGTCCATGAGCGGTATCGATACTTATAACATCCACCCCAGCGGTAATCAGTGCATCAACCCTGTCCATGATGTCAGGGGTAACACCTACAGCAGCTCCTGCCCTCAACCTGCCAAACTCATCTTTGCAAGCCAATGGCCTGTCTTTTTTCTTTAAAATATCTTTGTAGGTGATAAGGCCTTTTAATTTGCCGGATTTATCGATAATGGGAAGTTTTTCAATTTTATATTCCTGGAGAATTTCTTCTGCTTTATTCAGGTCTATGCCTTCCTGAGCAGTAATAAGATTCTCCTTCGTCATAATTTCAGTAACTTTACGGGAAGGGTTCTTCTGGAAGCGCAAATCACGGTTAGTAATAATTCCAACGAGTTTGTTCCCTGAATCAATTACAGGAATGCCACCAATTTTATGCTCTTTCATAATACTTAAGGCATCACCCAGGGTCGCTGACTCATTTAAAACGATCGGATCAAAGATCAAACCACTTTCAGAGCGCTTTACTTTTTTAACCTGAGCAGCCTGCTGAGCAATGCTCATGTTTTTATGAATAAAACCCAAACCTCCTTCATGAGCCATACCTATAGCCATTTGAAAATCCGTTACAGTATCCATCGCAGCAGATACTAAAGGAATATTAAGCATTATGTTCCTTGTAAGCTTGGTTTGAGTGTTAGTATCTCTTGGGAGAATTTCAGAATATGCAGGTATTAACAAAACATCATCGTATGTTAATGCCTCAAAAAGAAACTTTGATGTATCTAAAGACATGTGCAAATAAAGATTACGGTTACTTATTTGCAGGGTAAAATTAGAATTTTTATCCTGATAAATAAAATATATTGAATAATTTATATTTACTCTGCCCGGAATTAAGAATAAACCTATATGTAATTGAATTTTTCTAATCTAAAATAGGAAGCCTACATTGACATTGATATAATTTCTATCCTCTGAAAACCCATATGTCGCTGAAAAAACCCAGCGATGAAATACTCCGGCATACAAACCCGGCCCATAACCCGTATGCCATTGTACGGACTTCTCCCCATCAGCCCACACCCGGCCATAGTCCATAAACAGGATCCCACCGATATCCAAAGGAAAGAGATACATATTAATATTCGCTAATTTTACTCTTACTTCATTATTATGATAGAATGACGTTCTGCCATAAAACCTTTGCCTCCTGTATCCCCTCAGGTTTGTTGTTCCTCCCAGGTTATTAGCTTGAAAGAACAGAAACTCGCCAATATTATGTCCCCCTCCGACTCTGCTTGCGAAAACCGTTTCTACAGGCAGTGGAAGTTTCAGGTAATACGCAATACTTCCTTTTAGATTTATAAATTGCTCATTTCCGGTAAGGGCATTAAAACCTGCTGCCTCAAAGCTTATCATAACCCCTTTGGAAGGATAAACAATATTATCAATAGACGAATACCTTACAAATGCCCTGGCAGCAATAAACTGATTCGGGTCAAATACCTCGGTTGAAACCTCAGCCTCTTCCCTGCTTACAAACCGGCCTTCGGTTGGCTCTATTTCCATATACTGATACATAGGGCCAAAACCGGCATGTATTCGTTTGCTTAAGTTCCTGTATAACCATGCTGAGGCCAGGTATTCCCTGGCCCTGATTCTATAGAAATTTATGTCTTCTTCTTTGCGGGTCTCATTTCCCATACCAAAGTAATTAAACGCAAACTGGGGACCAATAAAGCCAGCGTCAAGATTCAGGCTCCAGGGGCCTATGACGTTTTTAAAGTCTCCGACGTATTTAATATTAAAAGCATTAGTGGCAGTGGCAAAGTTCCCTCCGATTCGTTGACGTGTTGAATACGGATAATTCATAAAACTATACGTTTTACGCACAAGACTAAGGCCAATAAATAAACCATCGTCCCTGTTAAACTCAGGGAACAGTTGAATGCCAAAACGGTTGGGGTTATATTCCATCCGATCAAAAGCTCCAAGGCTGTCAATTACCTCCCCCACACTCCTTTTATGAAACCTGCCTTTCAAATCATATATGGTATCATCACCCGGATCATATACAAAAAGCCTTCTTTGGATTCTTTTAGAGCCGTTATCCTGAATGGTGTCGATACCTTCCCCTCCAATGATCCTTATTCTTATTTTCTTACCAACACTTTTATCTATCTTAAAAACGTCGTTTCCACCTGTTCCAAACAAACGGATTTCCTTGGTTTCGCCTGCAGAAAAGTGCCGGCCCATGTATTCCCGATCCTCTCCGGCACGAAAGCGGGAAACAGAAACATACACCCCGTCATTATCTGTCCCGGTAACTGTAAAAACATCATCTGAATCGCTGCCAACTATATTAGCAACATTTGACAAAAACTGCTGATATTTTTCAGCGACTTTTATCAATTCATCCCTTCTGTTTTTAAGTTTCTGGATTATTTCTCCTCCGGAGTTATTAAAAGCCAGATCCGGCATTTGGCGAATGGCGTTTTCAATTAAAGAATCTGTAAGTAATCTTTGGACATCCCCGGCAATGGCTCTCCATTCTCCTCTGGAGAGTGGCCATAATAGCTGCCTGTCCAAAGAAGCCGCACTTTTATTAAGCCCCCGGATATTTCTCAGCTTTTCATTGAACCGAGGGAAATTTCCAACCCCACTTCTCCTGATAATAAAAGGCACAACACCATCAAAATTAAAATAAGCATGTTCATGGTTAACAGACACTGGATAAAAAGTAGTACGCTCACCATCTGACCTTAAGAGCCAAAGCCATTGTAGTTCATGCCTCCTCCAATCTCCTATGAACATATCAAATAAACGGGCACGGGCATAGGCTTGCACGTCATAGGAATTGTCGGAACTTTCCGAAAGAGCCTTCAAAAAAAAATCCGTATCTACAAGCGTATCTGAACGTTTTACTACAGCTCCGGAAAGGTCTTCAACCGACCGGGATTCAAAAAAAGAAGGTTTACCGGCTATAGCGCCCATATAGGTACCAAATCCGGTATCTACAGGAACAAAAAATAATTCAGGGCGAAAATGCAAAATTCCGATTTTCTCCGCCATTGTAGGAATCGTTAAAGGAGCATAGGGATGAGCAGAGGATGTCTGATCTTCTATAAGGAAAGAGATCAGTGTCCTGCCCATTCTGGAAGGAAAATATTCCGAATACGACTTGTCAATAGATTTCAGGACGAAGGATTTCCCTTCCGTATTTTTAAGATTTATAGCAACACTGTACCTGGTGTAATCACGTTGTTTTTCAACTAATTCTCCAACATTCTCCTCCAGATCAAAAACCGGCATTTTTATAGGCAATTCCCATACACTTCGATAATCGCAGCCAAGAAATACATTTTTTACCCCGCCGGATCTATAACCTAAAGAAACCCGGACTTGAACGGAATCAGCATCAATTTGCCCATAAATCAGAGTGGAATGAATAAGAGAAAAAAATAATACTATTAAATTACGCATAGCATATCATTGACAATTTCAACCTATAAACAGAAGAATTGTTTAACCTGGATGGATTACAAAGTTGATAAGGAGTGGCGCTAAAGCGAATTAATAACGCCTTTTGGTTGCACGATGGGTACGAAGAAAAAACACGAGGATCCGCTGAGGCGGATGCACGAAGTATGATCCAACCTTAGGGTATGACTGACGACTTTCCCGATTAACCAATACATGCCGACCGTACGACCTTGCCGGACTT
>JBKBXU010000106.1:0-13326 GCA_046313675.1 Cytophagaceae bacterium | reverse complement strand
GGAAAGGGAAGAAACACCGTACATCAAAGACGCTACCAAGGTATATATAAAAGATGTGTATGATCACACCATTCAGATTATAGATACCATAGAGTCTTACAGAGATACCTTAGCCAGTCTGATGGACATCTACCTTTCCGGGATCAGCAATAAGACCAACACCATAATGAAGGTATTGACAATCATCTCAACCATTTTTATCCCCCTTACCTTTATTGTGGGAGTATATGGAATGAATTTTGAACATATGCCGGAATTAAGCTGGAAATACGGATACCTTATGGTATGGATATTTATGCTGCTTGTGGGAATAGTGATGCTTAGTTTTTTTCGAAGAAAACGTTGGTTGTGACTTTTAACCTGGAATATAAACCTAAGGCAAAACTAATTGATATTTAAGATTAACCGAGTCTCCAAATATTGTTTGGGTTAAACAACAAGAGGCTGTCAAAATACAGCCTCTTATGAACCTAAAAACCAAACACCTATTAAACCTGGGAATGCAATAAAACTTTAAAACCTAACGCTTCGCTTGCATATACCAGGTGTATTTATAAACTTCTTACCTACAGAATTTAGCTAATAGAATCATCATTCTATTTTACAACGTCAATTGTTGAGAGTTCAAATTTATGTTTGTAATAAAAAGCAATAACCGTATTAATGGTTATTGCTTCTACGGATTAGCACACCCAAATTAGGGTTTCGAGCCAGAGCCAATTAAGCTTAGTTGTGTCTGTTACCTGTTCCGTTGGTAGGATAAGCTCCTAAATCAGCACTTGGTGGAGTAACATTTGCACCACGAACTCCTGTCTGGCTAATCACATTAACAGGAGTGAACCCGGTGTAACCTGCATTAATACATGGAGATCCGGTAGCCAGACGAAGATTTTGTGTACCAACCATATTCATATTATATGGCATTATAGATAATTGGTCTGCCATTGTATAATCAGTATCAGAGAACTGATTTACATTATAACTTACAAACATAGGATCCTCATTTGAGGTAAAATCATTTGCAGGAAAAGGGTATTCCTCAGGAATCACGCCCGCAGTAGGATAGAATTCATCAGCAAATACAATGCCCTCATATGTTCCATTTCCAAAATACCAGTTGTAATCAATAAAGGTATTGGCATAATCAGTTCCACTTACCACCCTTGTACCAAAACGACAGTTAACAATAAGGTTGTTATAAATTTTACCTCTTGCTCCACTTTCAATATTTATAGATCCGCCACGTCCTGCGGCAACCCTTCTAAACCCAGAGGTAAGGATGGTATTATTATAAATATCAACATTGGCCTGTGTAGGTTTGCCTCCGCTATTAGCTGTTTTAGGGCCATTTGTTGCTCCCCCAATAAAAACATTATATGCGATGCTGCCCACAGTACCTCCTTTTACATTAACTCCTTCACCTTCAACACCTCCTACCGCTTCAAAAGTATTACGCAAAATGCTGATCTTTCCACCATCTGGACGTATTGCATCATCTGTTGAACCAAAGAACCATGAGTCTTCAACGATTAATTTAACATCCTCGGTTAAGGTTCTGATACCTTTCATGGTTTCTCCTTCATCATAGAGAGCAGACCCTGGTCCGGAAGGCCCTCCCAAATATTCAAGATGAGTCCACTTAAATATTAACTCTTTGGCAGTTTCTCTGGCTTCAATAGTACCAACGTATCCTTTAAGAAAATTTTCTTTCGTCCTTTTTTCAGAAGTAGTCGTTATCCAGTTTGGATTTGCCTCTGTCCCAAGACTTACAAAACTGCCATATACAAATATAGAATACGACTCATTTGCCTCAACTCCACCAGCAGTTGACTCCAGTCTCACCCCAGATTCCATCAAGATTTCCCTGTCTTTTTCAATATACAAATCTCCAACCAATTTATAGGTTTTGCCGGATTTCATTACTCCGTGCATTTTACCACTAAGCTCCACAGTTTCATCGGTTATCATAACCGATTCTCCGGTCTCTCCATTGGTGTTCGGATCATTCAAGTTAACTTCCTCCTTTTTTTTACAGCTAAGGATAAAAAAAAGGATCGCAAAAAGAACCGTTATACGATTCGCTGTCATTTTTTTCATAAGTTTAATAGTTACGTTTACTTTGATTAATATTTATTTTCACAAAATTTAAATTCCAAACCTAATCCCAAAGAGTATTGTCCTCTGGAAGAAATCCAGTCTTGTCAGAACCCTGTTTTCATCCGTCTGAAGAGCACTTTCCTGAGCAACTTTTGAATTAGGCTTCCTAATTTCCAATTCATATGGAGTATTTAACAGGTTGGTCACTTTTAGATAAAAGACAAAGTTTTTTAGAAATTTTTGCTCCATCGAAAAATCAAGGTGGGTCATAGCTTTTTGCCATTGGTCATTACCAAGTGTAGAGCTGACAAAGGCAATTCTAGCCCCGGTATAAACAAATGACAGTTGTGCGTTTGTCCCGGATTTGGAATTATAATACAATAAGGAAAGGTTTCCAATATGACGAGATTGACCTTGAAGCGGACGTGTTTCCTGAACAATTCTATTGGTCAACATACCTTCTTCATTTCGGAAATACTCAATTTTATCCGCTGTAATTCTCGATTCAGTAAAGGTGTAATTTCCTCTTATGCCAAACACCTTAATATACTTCACCAAATCAAGCTCAAATCCATAGTTGTGGGCAACTCCAAAATTTCCAGGAGAAAGAAAAACATTGTTTCCCAGATCTGGCCTTCTTACCACTGTATATTCTATAGGATCCTCAATGTTTTTATAGAATACACCTGCCATTACCTTGTCTAAGGAGCTTGGGAAAAGTTCATACCTGAAATCGAAATTTCTGGCATAAGCTCTTTTGAGATTAGGATTACCAGCTTCACGGAATTGGTCATCTTCATAAAATTGATAAGGAATGATTTCAAAATACCCTTGCCTGTTTATGGACTCGAAGTATGAAGCTCTAATGTTTTGTTTTTTAGTTAACAAATACCGAACGTTAATACTTGGTAAGAGGTCTGTATAGACAAGCTGGCCAACCCTTCCTTCAATATTAGAAGGGGCATTAGAAACCCAGCTTAGATTAGTGTTTTCAACTCGTGCCCCACCAACTATCAATAATTTATGGGTAAGATTCACTTTTGACATTAAATAATATGCGCTTATAATCTCATCAAGGTGAAAATTTAGGGCGTTTTGTGTAGTGCCTCCGGTAGTCCCGACGACAAAATTGTTATCCAGGACACTTCCTGTCCATTCTTGCCTGGCAGGCTCTGGATTTAGCCTGTAACGGTCAAAGTAATTTTCTCTTTTTTTGTTCCTATACATCCCTCCGGTTTTGAAAGAAACCCTTTTACTGACAGTATAGGTTAGGTTTCCATAACCAGCATAGTCTCTGTCGCTATTACCACGCCATCGTCTCCAGAAACCACGATAATTTGTATTGTCATAAAGCCAGGGACTCTGAACAAAACCTCCTTCTGAATTTCTGGTTCTTCCCGATATGACCATGAATTCAGACATGTCAGGATCTTCATAAGTAGCTATTGAGTAAACTCCTGACCAATCAAATTCCAGATTTTTCGCAAGCTGATGCTTGCCTGAAAGATTGTTTGTATAAATAGTGCTGACACGCTGTCTTGTCCTTACCCATTGCTCAATACGCCCTGTACCTTCACCACTGCGGCTAATTACCAGGTTGGTGTCAACCATATTTCTAGTTTCAATTTCATGAAGCCGGATAAAACTAGAATAGAAATCTAACTTATGTTTATTATTAAACTTGTAATCCATTTTAGCATGAAGCCCTGACCGCTGCTGCCGCGATGAACGGATACTTGTAGTTACACTCTCTAAAATGGGTATATTTGTTTCACGATCAGTAGTGGTAGAAAAAAAGGTGCTGTTTGAACCTCGAAAAGTGTTTTGATAAGAGCCTGCAACTATTACCCCAAACTTCTTAGATTTTCCATACCTGTTGCCTATAGAAAGTCCATAAATCTGATTAAATGGAATATTTCCCCTTTGTTGGATATCTGTATTTTCTAACGGAAAGTCATTCATGTTTGCCCGGTATCCGGGCTCATTAGATCGCACAGGGGACTCGCTGTTGACCACCCTATGATTAAATGTAGCGTAGTTTACATCGTTAAAAAAAATGCTGTTAAAACCAGTTCCTACATTAACCTTTAATGCAAATTCTTTTGGAGCATCTCTCATGACTAAATTCATAACCCCCCCAATAGCATCGCCTTCCATATCTGGTGTCAGCGATTTTGTCAATTCAATTCTGTCCATCAGATCTGCAGGAAAAATATCCAAAGGAACGTAACGGTTTTCATTGTCCGGGCTTGGAATTTTAATGCCATTAATAAGAGAATAATTGTACCTTTTAGGCATCCCCCTTATTATGGCATGTTGCCCATCCCCGGTATGATCACGTTCCAGAGAAACACCAGAAATTCTTTGCATCACATTTGCTACCGTTATATCCGGGGACTTTTCAATGGCCTGTGCAGACATTATATTTACTAACTTATCCGATGTTCGCTCATCAAACCTTGCTTTTTCATCAGACTCCTTATCCAATTCGGCTATAACTTCAACTGAAGTCACGTTTTTATCATCATGCCGAAGGGTAAAATTCAGGGTAACCTCATCCTTGTCTGATACCAGTTTTACCGTCTGTTCTTCTTTTAGGTAACCAACGTAGTTTACCGAAATTGTGTAGGTGCCCTGAGAGAGATTTCTAAACACATAGGATCCGTCCAAACCAGACATAGTTCCCTTTTCCTCCCCTACAATAGCGATCGCAGCATCAATGATAACCTCTCCTGTGGATGCATCTGTAATTCTGCCCTTGATAGAACCGGCTATGGCAACCGGACAAATGAACGCACAAAGAAATATGAAAATGAGTCCTCGCAAACCTGAATGTTTCATGCTGCAAAGGAAGGTGGGGTATGTTAACTGTTAATTAACCTCGTTTAAAGAAACGATTAAGGATAAACCCTGAAAATTTACAAACAGCGCCTCTTTTTAAAGCTTTTTTAAACTTATTGTAAACTAACCTAAAAAATTAAGTGCTGTTTTTAATGAAAAATAAGATGGTTTCTTAACAATGGCTTAACAAAAAGGCTACCATTTTATCACGTTAACCTTTGATAATTAAGAAATAATAACGCCGTATTGTTTTTAAGGAAAGATTAAATGCTGGAATTTAAAATATGTTTGTCTTAAAAACGCTGGCAAAAATGCTTAAAGAAATACGTTTGTTTTTTTAAGAGATAATTTTAAGGCAAGTTTCAAGCTACTTAAAACTTACCACTTCCACTTCAAAAATCAGGTCTGTATTAGGGGGAATGTCGTATATCTGGTCGTTGTAAGGGTTTTTGACTCCCCGTTTACCATAGGCCAAATGAGATGGAATGATCAGGACGCCCTTTTCCCCTTTGCTCATAAGAAGAAATCCTTCGTCCCACCCGGGAATTACTTCTCGTTTACCCAAGGTAAATTTAAAAGGCTTGTCTCCTCGATTGGATTCAAAAGCCGTCCCATTTAAAAATTTTCCGGTATAATATACCTTTATCTTTTGCCCTTTTTGTGGATTCTCCCCATCACCTTTTTTCGTGCATACATATTTCAAGCCACTTGGCGTGGTAATGGTATCTTTTTGTTGGGCGCTGGCAAGCGATATAGAAAAGCTAAATGCCAAAAAGACTAAAAGTGTTTTCATTGCGTCTGAATATTAACCTTAACAACTTCTACGTCATATACGAGTGGAGAGTTTGGAGGAATAAGCTGATCTGCCCCTTCTTCTCCATAAGCAAGGTGTGAAGGAATAATCAAGGTAGCCTTTGATCCCTCACTCAGTTTCATAATCCCTTCTTCCCATCCGGGCAGTACTTCATCTTTCCCAAGGGTAAAAAAGAGTGGCTCACCGCTATGACGGGAACTTCCGAAAATTTTGCCGTTAAGTAATTTACCTGTGTAGTGAATCGCTACCATCTGGCCTTCTTCCGGTTTTTTGCCATTACCCTTTTTATGGGAAGCAATGTATAATCCGGAAGACGTTCTTTCAACATCCAGAATTTTATTTCCCCGCAGGTACTCATTGATCATATTTTCATTATCCAGCTTAATCTGCAAGTGTTCAATTTCCAGATCTTTTTTAACTTCATCTTTACCAAGCACCTTTTCTACAAGCACATCAAATTGAATTGCGCTACCCTTTTTAATTTCTGGAGGAACTGCCATTCCAAAGGATTTCGTATAAAGGGAATCTGCATTAACAAGGAAAGTGGCGCTATCCCCTTCAGAAATAAGCATCAGTCCTTCTTCCAGGCTACCCTTAAACGGAATTTCATCCAATACCATTGTAAGAGGCATCCCTTCCTTATAGGTATCCCTTAGCACCATCTCCCCACTTTTCATAAGCATATGAAAAACTATGGCATCGTGCATCTGAATTCCTTTTTTAGGAGCTTCCGAATGGATCTGATAAGCCAGGCCTGTTTCAGTTTTACTAAACTCTGCAGGCGATTTGTCACCAACAAGAGGCTGTTGGTTGCAAGATGCCAAAAGACCTACTCCTAATATTGCCAGCGTTATTTTTTTCATTTACTTACCTGTACTATTTCAACCTCAAAAAGCAATGGTGCATTCTTTGGGATAAGGTATTCATCAGGATTCGATGGGTCCGGTATTCCAACATTCATATAGGCAAAAGAAGAAGGAATAATAAACGTTGCTTTATCTCCTTCTGCAAGATTCCTCATTACATCATCCCAGCCTGGAATTACCTCGCCCATGCCAAGTATGAAGGTATAAGGCTCTCTGTCCTGAGAGCTGTCAAAAGTTTTACCTTTCAGGGTCTTGCCGGAATAATGAACAGTTAAGGTATCTCCGGGATTTGCCGTAGCTTTACCTAAGCCTTCATTAACCTGAAAATATACCCCAAACTCTGTCTTATTCATAGACAACTTATTTTCCTTCATATACTGCCTGATAATTACATCATCAACTTTCATTTGCTTCTGAACTGCTGATGAGTCTGCCAAAGAATGCATGAAGTGGTCAACTGCGGCGATTTGATTTTGTTTTTGCTCTTCGAGCATTTTTTGATATTTTGCTTTATCTGCAGCCACTTCTTCTTTGCTGTAAATTTTATGCAGCTTTAAGTCAAAGGTCAATTTGCTGCCTTCTTTCAAGTATTCCGGCCTTTCTTTATTAAGATTAATGTTAAAGAATGAATCTGCATTCACTTTAAAAGAGGCGCTATCACCGGGAGAAAGCATTAAAAACCCTTCTTCCAGGCCGCCTTTAAATTTGGGGTCTTCCACCAAAGCACTTGTGCCGAAGGAATGTTCCAAAACAGAATCTTTCTCATCTCTTATGAGTACATCCAGCAAGATCGCTTCCCCAACACCGGCGGTGGCACCTACAGAATCCACGAAAAACTTATACTCCAGGCCTGTTTCAGATTTTTTATAGCCATCACCGCACGAGCTAAGTAAAGCCAGGGGTATGCATAGAGAGAAAAGAAGATGTCTGATCATAACGGATTTTCTTGCTTATTTATAGTATTTAGTTCTTTTTTATATGCTGGTAAAAGCCCAACAAATTTTTTCACGGTTTCATTCAAACTCAGGCTTGATTTTCCTCCGGATGCGTTTTTATGTCCTCCGCCCTCAAAATGGGCTCTGGCAAATTCATTGGCCGAAAAATCCCCCTTGGAACGGAATGATATCTTTACTGCATCTGCCCTGTCAATGATTACGGCTGCAAAAATTACATTCTCAACAGATAATGCATAGTTTACCAACCCTTCGGTATCTCCTGTCTGGGAGCCATATTGCTCTAGTTCTTCCTGGCTTACCGCAATATAAGCCGTATTAAATTCCTTCAAAACGGTTAGTTTATTCAGTAGCATGTGTCCGAGAAACCTCAACCTCAATTCTGAATTATTATCGTAAATCAGGCGGTGAATTTTTGAAATATCAACACCAAGGTTGATAAGGTCAGCAATGATGATATGGACATCTTTATTTGTAGTAGGATGACGAAAAGACCCTGTATCTGTCATTATACCTGCATATATGCATTCACCAATTGATACATCCATAAGCTGCTTCTCCTCCATCTTCATAATAAACTTAAAGATGAGTACTGCGGTGGCTGCTGCATTAATATCCCAGAACACAAACTCGGCAAAATCTTCCGGCTCCAAATGATGATCGATCAAAACTTTCTTTGCTGCAGCCTCCCGTACCATCTCTCCCAACTCATAAATACGGCTAAGCACAGAAAAGTCAAGGCAAAAAATAAGATCTGCCTGTTTTATAAGTTGTGAAGATTTTTCTTCATTACCTTCATTAAATATAACTACCTCTGAATTCCCATTCATCCAATGAAGAAACTTTGGATAATCCGTAGGAGTTATTACCGTCACATTATGCCCTTTTTTCCTGAGGTATGACCACAAAGCCAGAGATGAGCCCAATGCGTCCGCATCAGGTTTTGGGTGAGTCGTGATAACAATGTTCCTCGGGATCTCAAGGATTTCTTTCAGTTCTTTTAATTTCTGCATCTATCAACCTATCAAAGAAGAAATATTTCTCCGAATTAATTTTAACAAATGTGTGAAGATTTTGCTTAAAAACAAAGGTGCAATGATCATGAATAAGGCATGTATTATCTTTCTAAATTGAATTCAGAATAACAAAAAGCCCGATCTTGCGATTCATAACAGGTAAATCCCCTAATAACAACTAAAAAACTGGCTTTACAAATTGAATCTATATACTTTTGCAAGGCAACCAAAACAAGTAACAAATGGCAAATAACAGAACATTCACTATGATTAAGCCTGATGCTGTAGCTGATGGCCACTCTGGTGCTATAATTAAAATGATTGAAGAGGCTGGATTTCGTATTGTAGCAGCCAAACTTACAAAACTTACTCAGGAAAGAGCGGGTCAGTTTTACGAGGTTCACAAAGAGAGGCCTTTTTACAACGACTTAAAAACTTATATGTCTTCAGGCCATATTTTTGCTATAGTCCTTGAAAAAAATAATGCAGTTGCCGATTTTAGAAAACTTATAGGAGCTACGAATCCGGCGCAGGCAGAGGAAGGTACAATCAGAAAGAAATATGCTAAATCTTTAGAAGCTAATGCAATTCATGGATCTGATTCCGATGAGAATGCGGAAATAGAGTCTTCTTTCTTCTTTTCAAGAATTGAGCAATTCTAATCAGAACATGCTCTGATGTATAGGCCCGAAAGGGCCTTTTTTATTATTCTGCCCGGAAGATTCTAAAATATTCTGTTCTCTCAATTACGGCAACAATACCCTGCGATAAATCACATAAGATCCCTTCTATTCTCCCCTGGCCTACCAAGCCCCATAAGCTCCCCCGCCACCTGATTTGTACCCTTTAAACACCCCAGTACCATTAATGAAATCCTGGTATCCGGCCCTTCCCGTTCCTCCGAACATGTTCATTAGCGAAAGTGCGGAGAAAAAACCCATTGGTTTTGATCCAAGATGAGCCTTGTTAAGCGCTCTGTATTGAGCAAAGGGAAATACCAAAAGAAAGAAAAGAAAGAGAGGTATAACTATATAAAAAACATTGGATTCTTCTTTATAAATGTCCGTTTCCTTAATTTTTCCACTCGCAAGATCACTCACCACGGAAATTACATCCCTTATTCCGTCAAAATATAAATCTTTTCTAAAGCTTTCTTCCACATACTTTTTTTCAATCTTTCTCTCTGCAACCTGGGTAAAAATATGTTTAACTTCATGGCCTGCAACCATTTCAAAGGTGCGTTGATTTTTTGCAAACAGTAGCAATATGGCATGGTCATTTTCTGAAGAAGAAATTTGCCATTTTTCGGCAAGCATGTTGGCGTAGTCATCGGATTTAAAACCACGAATACTTTCAACAATGGCGACAATAATATTGATGTGGGAGGAGTCCTCAAATGCTGCGACCTTCTCCTCCAGGGAAATTCGCTCTTGATTAGAGAGGATCTGGGCAAAGTCCAAAATATTCCGGATAGTATCTGGCCTGTCAGGAAGCCTCTCTGCCTGACTTGTAAGAGTCAATAAAAACAAAACCAAAAATGTCAAAAGCCTGCGCATTATTAAAAATTTAGAAATTAATTACCAACGGCCACTGGCGCCGCCTCCTCCAAAACCTCCGCCACCAAAACCTCTAAAGCTGCTCCCTCCGGAAGAGCCCGAACCGAACCCTCCGCCAAAACCGCCCCCCATATAGGAGCCACGACGAGAAAAGGTAGTTGGGCCAGAACCGTGGCTGCTGCTTTTCTGGTTCTTTAACGATAATATAAACAGAATAATAAGTACAATAAGAACTATTACAATGGTGGAACCGGAACCTTCTTTTTGATCATTAACAAATTGCCCTGAAGCATATTGAATTAAGGCGTCCGTCGCTTGATCAATTCCCTCATAAAAATGATTTTTACGAAAATTAGGTGCAAGAATATTCTCAATAATGTTACGGGAACGGGCATCTGTAATTATTCCCTCCATCCCATATCCGGTGGAGATGTTCATGTTGCGGTCATCCTTAGCTATAAAAAGCACAATTCCATTATCCTTGCCTTTTTTCCCAACCTTCCAATCATGTCCAAGTTCAGTCACATACAAGCCAATATGCTCCTGACCAATGGTGTTAACTATAACTACAGTAATTTCTGTTGAGGTACTGTCATTATAGGCCCTAAGCTTTGCTTCCAGAAGATTATTCTCACTTGCGCTTAATGTTTTGGTAAAGTCGTTAACGAGTCGTGGAGGGTTAGGCTTTTTTGGAAAACGCTCTGAATCAGCGCTTACCTTAAAAGCAAGCAAGAGCAAAATTATAGATGCAAGAACCTTTAATTTCATATTAATTGTTTCCAAAAGATATATCATCAGGAAGTTCGTTCACATCATCCTGTTGATATGGAAAATGCTCCTCAAGCTTCATACCAGCCATCTCAATTCCGACACATAGCCCTTCAGTGAAGTTTCCTTTTTTAAAATAAAGGATCATTTCGTCTTTAATGCTTTCCCAAAAACCGGTGGGTACTTTTACATTTATTCCTGCATCTCCTAAGATCGCAAAGCGATGATCTTCCAAAGCCAGATAAAATAAAACCCCATTTCTAAGCTTGGTGTTTTGCATATTCAATGCAGCAAAAACTTCTGCGGCTCTGTCAAGGACATCAGCTTTACAATGATTCTCGATATGTACCTGAATTTCTCCAGAGGTACTTTTTTCCGCTGATTTTATCGCATTAACTATTGCTGTTTTCTGCTCTTCTGTAAAAAAATCTTTTGCCATAATTTTTAAAATTGAACTTCAGGAACCTTATCAGCTCCGGGAGCTGCCTGAAAATACCCTCTTGGAGTAAAATCAAACCATCCTGCATATATCACATTAGGAAATTTTCTGATGTGGGTGTTATACTCTTTCACAGAATCGTTAAACCTCATCCGTTCTACGGTAATCCGGTTTTCCGTACCCTCCAATTGGGATTGTAATTCAAGAAAATTTTGATTTGCCTTTAAATCCGGGTAGCGCTCCATAACCATCATAAGCCTGTTTAATGCTGAGCCTAATCCGGACTGGGCATCTTCAAACTTTTTCAGATTGTCCGGTGTAAGGTTTTCCACATTAAGATTCACAGCCGTTGCCTTGGCTCTGGCTTCTATAACTCCTATCAATACTTCCTGCTCATGAGCAGCATAGCCTTTTACGGTATTGACAAGATTAGGGATAAGGTCTGCTCTACGCTGATAAACGTTCTCTACCTGAGCCCAACTTTTGCTAACATTTTCCTGCTTGTCCACCATAGAGTTATAACCACATGAGGATAAAAATACTGCAGAAATAAGGATTAAAGAATTTATAAAAAACGTCTTCATTTATGATTTAAATTATTTATACAAAGTTAGGGAAAACTATTTTAAAGCCAATGCATTAAATTTTTCTTTGAATTATCGACATTCCTCTAAGAAATACGTGGCTCTGTCGTAATATATTGTTTGTTATACAAAAATTGATGTTATTTGGTTCCTTAAGCAGAGTAATTTTTCCCTTTCAAATTAACCCATTTCTTGGCAGTATGTACACGTATGAACATCCTCATCCGTCTGTAACAACAGACTGTGTTATTTTCGGTTATAACAATCCGAAACTTTATATACTTTTAATAAAAAGACGCAATGAGCCGTTTGCCGGCAAGTGGGCATTGCCGGGCGGCTATGTCGACATCAAAGAATCCTGTGAAAATGCAGCAGTACGAGAATTACAAGAGGAAACAGGTTTAAAGATCCTGGATCTAAAGCAATTAAAAACGTTTAGCGAAGTTAGCCGGGATCCAAGAGAAAGGACCATCTCTGTGGTATTCTATGGAGAAACCAGAATAAAAGAATCTGAAACTAAGGCAGGCGATGATGCGACAGAAGCTAAGTGGTTTCACATCTATGATCTGCCGGAACTGGCATTTGACCATAAAAAAATCATAGACTACGCCATTGAGGATTTTCGAAAAAGAAGCCGCTTGGGCCCTATCGGATACAATCTAATGCCGGAGAAATTCCGCTTCAATGAACTTTACAAACTTTATGAAGCATTGCTTGGAACCAAACTCAACCGAATACTCTTTAAAAATAAGATTGACCGTATGGGGCATCTCTTAAAAGTTGAAGAAAACGTAAATTTAAGAAACCCCCTGCTGAAATTTAACGAAGAACTTTACGAAAAACTTCAAAACGAAGGATGTTATATTTCACTAACCTGAAATGAAGAAAAATAAACTTTTGCTCTTAATTGCTGTTGTTTTCTTACTGGTTATCGTTTTCTTTACCTATGATATGGCTAGCAAAACCGTGAAGCCCTGGGACAAAAAGAAAAACAACATTTTAAAAAAATACGACCCGGAATTTAAAAGATAAGGCTTTACTTGTCTGACAATCTTACTTTTGTTACTCTTGGGACAAATTTTTATTATATGCAATTGTTAAACTCAATTATCAGAACTTCTCCCAGTCCTACAATCATTATAATTCGCCTCGTTGTGGGAGTGGTTTTTCTTTCAGAAGGGATTCAAAAATTTATTCTTCCGGATATTCGTGGAGCCGGGCGTTTTGAAGAGCTTGGCGTATTTTGGCCTGAATTTACATCTACACTTGTTGGAGGACTTGAAATCTTCTGCGGCATACTAATTGTTATTGGCCTGATCACACGATTAGCTGTAATTGTTACAGCAATTATAATGGTGTTTGCCATTATATATACTCAGCTTCCCGTTTTGC
>JBKBXU010000105.1:7795-13425 GCA_046313675.1 Cytophagaceae bacterium | reverse complement strand
TAATGTATAATTTGTTCCATGTACGGCATCAATGCAATACAGAAAAGGTATCTTATGGCTGCTGTTTTCGAGGTTGTATTTTTGTATTTGGTTTATCAGGGAATGCCATGTTGCTAAAGAATATCCATGATTAATGACATTTTGAAGAGATCCGATGTGATGGTTTACAATTACGTCTTTGAGCTTCTCCTGGTCAAGAACTAGTGTGTCGTCTTTTTCCTCAGCTATGGTAACCAGGGTCAGGTTGGTCATTTGGCCGACCTTTTCTTCTATGGACATTCTCTGAATGATCTCCTCAATTTCATTATTTGCTTCAGAGTCTGAATCCTGTTGGCAAGAGTTTAAGCAAATAACTAATAGAAGGTTGAATAGGATCAGTAAAGAATTTTTCATGAAAGTAAATTTTTAGCTTTGTGAAAGTAAGGATATTTAATGAAGTATAGAAGGTATAGTTTTGAAAAAAACAGAAAGTTTTAAAAGTTTATTGTAGGCTTCAGCAAGAATGACTAAATTAATTTAATGAAACTTCCTATGATAACCGGGCTTATTGATCGTCGGATTCTTATAAATTATCGAGTGGATAAAGACGTAGTTAGAAAGCTTTTGCCCACACCATTCCGACCCAAACTTGTGATGGGACATGCCATAGCAGGGATTTGCCTAATCCGATTAAAGGATATCCGGCCTAAAGGCCTTCCGGCGTTTCTGGGGATTGGTTCTGAAAATGGTGCTCATCGGATTGCCGTGGAATGGGAAGAAAATGGCGTGTTGAAAGAGGGTGTTTTTATTCCCAGGCGTGATTCTTCCTCCATGCTTAATCACCTGGCAGGAGGGAGGGTGTTTCCGGGAATTCACTATCATGCCAGATTTATGGTTGAAGAAAGCAATGGTCTTTATAAGGTTGGTTTTAAAAGTTCGGACGGGACATCCTTGGCCATAGAAGCAGAAACATCTGATAAATGGCCATCTGGGAGTGTTTTTGATGAAATGAGCGCAGCTTCTGATTTCTTTGAAAAAGCTTGTGATGGGTATTCACCTGGTAAAAATGGGCTGGAAGGGCTTAGGTTGATCACTGCTGAATGGAAAGTTCAGGCCTTGGAGGTGGCACATGTTCAATCAAGTTATTTCGAAAATGCAGAGATCTTTCCAGAAGGTTCGATTGAGTTTGATAATGCCTTATTAATGAAAGGTATTCCACATGAGTGGGAATCTATTTAATCGATGTAACGAATATTTCAGTTGTATTCATTCCGCAGGGGGGTAATTTAAAAAGCCAACCCTGTTAAATTGGATTGGCTTTTAATAGTTTTATTTTATTGATTCTTCCATCTTCTGGCAATGTTAATATGTGCTCCCATATTCACTCCCAAAGCTCTGTAGTTTAGCGGGTCGGGGTTCATTTTGGCAGAATACATTACCTGGAAATGGAATTTAGCATATTTATATCCAACTCGTACGGTAAAGGCGGGTTCTACAAAAATGTACGTTGCACGATGTAGATTGTCCAGTCCTTCCATGCGAAGTGCTTCCCTGGAATAGTTTATGGTGTCAACGTTCATAAAGTTTAAGCCAACAATTCGCGTTGAGAATATAACATCCACGATTTCGTGCTGATATCCTATGGCAGGCTGTATAAATGCTCGTACCATATTCGCAGAATACCTGCTTTGGAAATCATCTTCACCCATGAAGCTAAATGAATGACTAAAGCTTACTCCTCCATATCCACCACCACCGTAAATTTCGAAGTGGAAATCATCTCCTATTTCCCTAAAATATCCTAAAGCACCCTCCGCAAGGAACCTTCGTGTTCTGTATATTTCTTCATATGCACTCCACATACCGCCTGCTGTCCACCGACTTCCTCCCCAGTATCCATTTGCCATTATGCCTATGTTGTCAGTTATGGCATATGCCACCTGAGCATTATTGAAATTAAGATTGGCCCTTACTTCGCCTTGTTCCTTCATTAAAGGGACGTTTTGCATGTTTGGCTTATACATGATCTTGCAGGAAGATAAATACAGGCAAGCCACCAGAACCAGGAGTGTTTTGTAAAGATAATTCATGATAAAAGTTAAATTAAAAATCAAAGATAATCCTTCTACGTCAAGTCAAAAAAAAAGTTTTTTCCAGCGTCGTTTGATAGTGAGTTAATGTGTTGATGTTTAGTTTGTATTATTGTTTTTTCCACCTTCTTGCAATGTTAATATGTGCTCCTATACTAACTCCAAAAGCTCTGTAATTTAGAGGTTGAGGATTTGTTTTGGCAGAATACATAGCTTGAAATTGCACTTTAGTATGTTTATACCCAACCCTTATGGTAATAGCCGGCTCAACAAAGGTGTATCTTACTCGGTCAAGATTGCCCAAGCCATGCATATAAAGTTCATCTTCAGAATAGTTTATGGTGTTAATATTAACAAAGTTTAAACCGACAACTCTGGTCGAGAAGATTAAATCAACTATTTTATGTTGAAACCCAATAGCCGGCTGTATAAATGCTTTTGCCATATTGGCGGAATACCTGGTGTAATAATTTTCTTCTCCCATGCTAAATGCATGATTAAAACTTACTCCACCATATCCACCACCTCCATAAATTTCGAAGTGGAAATCATACCCAATTTCCCGGAAGTACCCCAAAGCACCTTCCGCAAGAAATCTTCTTGTTCTGTATTCATTATCATAAGAGTCAGGCACTCTTCTTCTAAAAGGCAAGTGGTTTTCTCCCCAGTATCCGTTTGCCATTATGCCTATTTTATTGCTTAAGGCGTAAGCAAGCTGTGCATTGTTGAAACTAAGGTTTGCTCTTATTTCGTCCTGTTCTTTCATTAGAGGCACGTTCTGCATGTTTGGTATATACATGATCTTGCAGGAAGATAAATACAAGCACGCTGAAAGGGTCAGAAGTAAGTTAGAAAGATACTTCATTGTAAAAATTTTTTACCTTGCATTAAACAGATGGTTTTTAAATATAATTGATAAGAGTTTATTTTTCAATTATATTCCCTTTATTTATCTGACTTTAGGCCTGGGTCAGGAAGCCATTTCAACTCGCTCTTTCAGGTTTTTATTCATTTCAATGAAACCATGGCGAGTATTATTGTCAAGCATCTTTTTTAAAAAAGGAACCAGCAAACCTTTAAAAATTTCACGATGTACAAAAGTAGTGGTGCCGTCCCCGTTATCGATCAGTTCAAAAATGTGTTCTCCGTCAAACAGTCTCGGAAGGATAAGCTTTCCCAGCCAGCGAATCTCTTTATTTTCTTCATATACCAGAACCTTAGGTTTGAATTTCATTGGTTTTGCATCGGGAGGGGCTATGTTGACCATGATTTTATTCCCTTTTGACAATTCTCCGCTTATAGAGGTTATAAATGTATTCCATTGAGGATAATTTTCAATTTCAGCTAATACTGCCCATACCTTTTCAGGGCTTGCATTAATTACAATTTGAGTTTTGATTTCTTTTGCCATAACAGTTGTGTTTAAAAATAAATAGATTGAAATAAGTGTCAGAAACTTCATGTGTTTTTTTGTTTAGTACATCACAAAGGTCTGAGAAAACAACTGTTTCTCTCTTGACAAATATCAAGAAATCATTAATCAGGAATTTTTCTTTCTAATCCTGCTGAAGGTTTCGGGTGTCATCCCCAGCATGGAGGCAATGTATTGCAGAGGGACCTGATTGAATAACTCTTTATTGTTTTCAAAGAAAGCGTAATACCGTTCTTCTGCCGTCATAGACAAATGGCCGAAAATCCGGTCTTCCATAATGGTAAAACATTTGGCAAGAAAAAGCTTTTCGAGTTCGTGCCATTTAGGAATAAGGTCACCAATTTTTTGATAATCATTTTTACTTATGGTATACAAGTCTGTGTCAGCTAAAGCTTGTATGTTCCAACGAGCGGGACTGTCAAATATCAGGCTCGAAAGGTCTGTCACAAAATACCCTTTCGTGGAAATCCATTGAGTGACTTCCTTGTCTTCTAATGTTACATAAATTCTTAGCAGGCCTGATTTTATAAAGCTCAGCTTTTCACAAGGCCTTCCGGTCTTAAGGAAAAAGTCGCCTTTTTTAAGCCGCGATGCGGTAAACAAAGATCCGATGGTACTAAGATCCTCGGCCTGGACTATGCCAAAGTATGAATTTATGTAGTGCTCCAGTTCGGTCATTTTAGGTAAGTGGCTTGTTTGAGGTGGTTCTTCTTTTCAGAATTATTATTTCATGCATGATACTAAGTGCGAAGTGTATTCCTTAAGGAAGGCATCTCTTAGTTGCTTATATTCCTTAAGGTTGTCGAAATGGCGGTATTCTGGTTTAAGGTTGTTAAAATAAAAATAGACCGTAACACCGTTTCCAGGGAACATGATGAATGTTCCTAAAATGCTGCCTGAATCGATGGATACACGGTTCAGTCCATATACTTTATAACCGTTCACTTCCACTTCTATCAATTCCTTGGTCTCCATGCCTTCTGAATTGGCATTTAAATAGCTTAAATGTTCCAGTAGGTTTTTCTTGTCAGATTTATACGATTTTTTGTCTGACAGCTCTACTTTAAGGTTCACAAAGGGGGCTTTTTTATCATTGTTGTACAGAATGCGGTAGCCATCAATTCTGGACACTTTTACCTCGCCTTGGTTGGTTATTACCATCCTTGTTTTTTCTGAGGATCCCGGTAGCCGGTCAGGACTAGTCATTTTATGGTTGCTTGCGGTATCGAATGAAACGAAGCAGTTATCTATGCCATGTTTAGTTGTAAACCCGGCAAACAAGACTATTATGGCAAGTGTAAGTAAGGTATTTTTCATGTTAATTATTTTTATAATACTCTTTTTTTGCCTTTCTCTGGTTGAAGTATCCGACAAAGAGTAGGGATAATGGGAAAAACAATATAATTAAGGTCCACTTCAGTGGTATCCAGATCCATCCCAAAATAGTATGCAAGCTGTTATGCATTGTTTGCTCGGTTGCCAGACTTTTTAGCAGATTCTATTCCATACTCCTTAAGCCGCCCTATAATTTCTTTTATCTCTTGAAATTCCCCTAAAGCGGCTCTCCGGTATAATCTTTCTTTTTTATCAAACAGATCCAGTGCAGTTTTTCTATAAGTAACTACCGATGGAGCGACACCTCTGGCAGTCATTTCATATGACTTATTAATATTTGTTATTTTATAGTTTGAAAAGCTCTTGATTTCTTTCCAATCATTGGATTTAATTCCAAAATAGGAAGAGTAGAAATTGATTTTATGGTTGTTGAAATCAATTGAAGCTCCTTTTTTCAACGTAAATAATGAAAAGTAAATTAGTATTAGCAGGCTTCCGAAAAACACGGTCTCTTGCATTATGATTAAACCCGGAATTACAAGTACCGGAAATAACATTCCTTTTACAACACTGCTAATAATTGGGTTGGAAAAATTTGATTCCATTTGTTTTCTCTTTGACCGGATGGTAAAATAAAAAAAATATCAGTATACTAAAAATCAGGGGTTATAAATTGACCATTTACCGTATCGGCTATTGCTGTTTTGGTTGTATTACCTAAAGAGTCCTGCCATATCCACTGTACTTTATTTCTTTGCCCTTGATAAAAATCACCCAAAAGCGTACCACCATCG
>JBKBXU010000105.1:0-7785 GCA_046313675.1 Cytophagaceae bacterium | reverse complement strand
GGAAAGCTGGGTTTCCTCTATATGTATCATGTTTTTTTAAGGAATCGCCATTTTCAGAGAAGTAATACGCAGTTCCAATTATTGTATCGTTTTTAAAAGTTTTGATTGATTTTATACGGCCATTTTTATGATACTTTTTTTCAATGCCGTTCATAAGATCATCAATTACATGGAGCTCTGCTATTTTTGATCCGGATGTGTCATATAAGACCACAGGTCCGTTGATTGCGCCCCTCAGTTTATAGTGCGTTTGCTCTAATTTTCCGGTAGAATAAAAATCTTGGTAAAATCCATCAGGGCAACAGTAATCCAGCCTTGTAGAATCACTTAATTTTATTAGTTGCATCAGATTCCCATTTTCATAGTACGCCTTCTTTTTATTCTTAAAATACCCATTTTCAACATCCCCCTCAAAGTTAATATTTCCATTACTATAATAGTCTTTTATAGTATATGCATCTCGGTTGTTTAAATCATGGTAAATTTTGACAGACTTTTTTTTACCATCATCATACCTCTCCCAAATCATTTCATACGCTTCCTGTTTATCTTCTGCATTGTTTGAACAGCTTATTAAAAGAACCGAGAATAAAAGGAGAATGATTGGTTTCATTGTTATTGTCATGTGATCGAAAAGTTTAAGGCATGTTAGCATTTCCTTCATCTATGTTGCCATAATTCATAGACCTTCCTTTTTATCATATACTTGCAGGTTTTGTGCTTAGTCACCTTGTAGAAGGGTTTTTAATTGCTGTGATTTTCGCACTTGCTCATATAGTAGAAGAAACTCAATTTCCACTCCCTGACAAAGACGGTTACGTTAATACCAATTGGGCTATCCACCAAATGTATACAACTGCAGATTTTGGAAGAAGAAGCACGCTTACCCGCTTTTTTACAGGAGGTTTAAATTTTCAAATTGAACATCATTTGTTTCCTGAAATATGTCATGTGCATTATCCGGCTATATCTGAACTTGTCAGGGAGAAAGCTTTGGAGTTTAACCTGCCTTATAATGACAATACAACTTTTTGGAGCGCAGTAAAGTCACATACCAGGTTATTGAAAAAATTAGGTGCTGTTGATGTGTAGGTACAAGTTGTTGTGGGATTAGAAGAATGAGTTTGTTTTTTAATCCGGTTGAAGATGATTAATTCTATTTTATTGAAAAACATCTTTGAGTGGTCAATGAGAGGGGTTATAAATTGCGTTGAGCTTTTTTGTTTTCCACAGTCCATATACTATAAAACCAATACCTGCTAATATATAAGGAAGGCTTAAAAGCTGTCCCATGTTAAAATTCATACCAGTTTCAAATTCAACTTGGTTTTCTTTGAAAAACTCAAAAATAAATCTTGCCACAAATACCAACACTAAAACCAATCCAAAGAAAAATCCATTTTGAAGTTTTGCCCGTTTAGATTTATAAAGAACAATCATAAATGCAAAAATAAGGAAATAAAAAATGGCTTCGTATAATTGAGCAGGATGTCTTGGAATGTTATCAATACTTGCAAAGATAAACCCCCAAGGCCTGTTTGTAGGCATTCCTATGATTTCAGAATTCATCAAATTTCCAAGTCTGATAAAGGCACCGCTTAATGCAGCAACAACCGCAATCAAATCAACGGCATCAATCATTGAATGCTTGGTTTTCCGAGAATAAAAAAACAAGGCAACTATAAATCCTAATGCACCGCCATGACTAGCTAAGCCTTGATATCCCACAAATTTAACTCCCCCATCAGCAAGGGTAATAGGTAAAATCATTTCCAATGGATTTGATAAATAGTATGAAGGTTCATAAAATAGACAATGACCTAATCGCGCCCCTGCCAAAATTCCAATCACTCCATATATCGATAGTTTGTCTAAATTTTCCGAAGGAATATTTTCTCTCTTATAAATCCATCTCAAAATATAAATAGATAGAACAAGCCCACTTACAAAGAGTAGTCCGTAGTACCTAATGGAAATTCCGAAGAAATTAATTATTTCAGGATCAGGGTTCCAGTATATATAGTTTGATATCATATGTTATATTATTAACCCTGGTGGAAAACTACCTATTGCATGCCCCCTTTCGGTATTCGGTAATTCCCTGACATTCTGCTTCACAGCTATTGCCGTAGGTTTTTCCATCACAGCCACAAACAGGATCATGTATGGTAATACAATTACAGTTTTCTTTCCATGTTGTGCTTTGACATTCCTTTTTGCAAGATGAAAAAAGTATAATAACTAAAAATAGAGTTAGCTGAAAGGCTTTCATAGGTGTAAAATTTTTTTTTAAGATATAACGATATATTGTGATTTTTTATGGTGTAGGGCAAGAAAACTCTATTTATGGCCTCTAAACAGAATTGAAAAACCTTTTTAATATAATCACTTATTCCACCATTTTATTAATCTTCGGTTGTAAAATCCATATGCCGATGGGGTAAAACCAAATCATAAAAAATTCTCCTGTAAAGTCTTCGAACTTCACGTCCCTTTGTAATTCGACTGTTTTGAATGTCTTGGCTACAAAATAAAGGGAATAGAACATGCAAAAAATTGAGAACAGATGTAAAGGGACAATTATTGAAATAGTGAGGCCAACAAACTGAAGATTTGGCTCTGCCCCGGAACTGAAGAGGCCATACATAATAAAACTGAAAAAGAATAAAAACAGAACTATGTAGACCAATGGTATAAAAAAGAATATTTTAAATTTTTTAAGTTTCATTTTTACATTCCCGGGAACTTTCTTTTGAAGTCCAATAGCCACAGACCAGAACCAGCCGAAATAAACAGCCATAAATAAGATCATAATCACAGGGAAGAATTTCATGTAATCAAACATCATGGTGGGGTCAGGATTTTCCTGAGATACAAATTTAACTACCATAAAACCCATCGTTGTAAAATGAATAATCATAGGTAAGCCAAATGTCAGAAGGAATATTTGCCAATGTTTAGCTTTTAAAAATCGCTCGGTCATCTTTTAGTTTTTTAGTTTATGGTTTTCAGCTGACGCCTTCTCATGTTTAGGATTGCTTAGTTCTGTTAAGTTAGCATTCTCATTGAAATTTTTTAGCACACTTAGACTCGCCTATATTAGCGATTTTTATGGGAACTTTTGATAATATATCTGCAAAAGATGAGGACCA
Organism: Cytophagaceae bacterium; assembly: GCA_046313675.1. GTDB lineage: Bacteria > Bacteroidota > Bacteroidia > Cytophagales > Cytophagaceae > JBKBXU01. The sequence goes on along the minus strand of JBKBXU010000105.1, from coordinate 4,633 downwards.
CTACCACTGAACTCGCTGCTCTTTTTATATAGTGTTCTCGGCAGTTTATATTTAATTTAATCTTACCATTGTAAGGCGTTTCCCAAATACTCTATTTCGTGCCAAACTTTTTGTAGAAAAACTTCTTTTGGGAAATTAGTTTTCCATTTTCAAATGTTCTTTCTTCTAATAAATTCCCTTCAGTTTCATAGTTATATATACGCTTTTCTTCTGTTTCGCCGGTAATCAGTATATCATTATGTATTTTAATAATCTTTTTCGGGAAAAATATTTCTATTTTCTGATTTTTCTGATTATAAGTGTTATTAAAAATCAGTTGTTTGTTACTGTTAACTATTTGATGCAATGCAATTAGATTCCTATTTTTATCATATTGATAATTACGAGTAGAAGATAAATTTCCTGTTTCAGAGTAACTTTTAATCTTCTTAATTTGTCCATCCTTTCTGTAGAAATACTTTTGGGTTAGTAGGAAGCCTTGAAAGTCATAGCGATTTTTATACATTCTTGTATTCTGACCTTTTTTATTATATTTCTTTTTGTAGTGGTGGACTATTGTTCCATCGGGATTTAGTTGCTTATAACTAGTTAAAACGTTGTTTTTGTTATATGCATATTGTATAGTTGTATATATGGAGTCCTGTCCCATAAAAACAAATTGCCTGCTTATTAATCTATTTGAATCAATTTCAGATATGCACTTATTTTTTACTTCCCCTTTCTCATTGTAAACTATTTCCTTCAAAAGATTACCGGTAGTATCATACCAATCGTGAATTGTTAACACACTATCACCTGTTTCAAGATTATATGTAAATGTCAAGATTTCACTTATTCCATTCTGTTTTATATGTTCTTCATTAAATTTATATTCATGTTGGGCAAACACACCAAATGTGTAAAAAAGCATTATTAATGTGATTACAAATTTCATGGGTTCTCGAGAATCAGTTCAAATGTTATTTTTATGGTCTAAAAATAGTGAATTTCCGAAATTCGCTTCCCGAACTCCTAGAGAACCTCTAATTTAATTGAAATTTTATCTGCTTCAATATCATACGGATATATTTACACATATCATCTGGAACTTTATCAGTAAACGTTTGTATTTCGCTTTCATATTGTTTCTTAAACCTTACGATTTTTCCGGAATGTTCTGTTCTTCCTTAATGCCGAGAACGGTTGGTTTATGTAGCGTGGGCTTCTCAGATTGTTGTTCTTTAAGCATCCTTCTTTGAAAGTTTTTCTTTATAAATATCAATATTCTTCAGGATATGCTCATCCGGCTGAGGCTCGGTAATATTTTCATACTTCACCATTTTTTCATAAATAATTTTCCCGACAAGGTATCTTGCTAACTCTTTGTCGTCGGCAGGAATGATATACCATGGGGCATGGGGTAGAGATGTTTTGTTAATAGCATCTTCATAACAATCCTGGTATTTGTCCCATAATTTTCTTTCACTTAAATCACTGCGCGTGAATTTCCAGACTTTGTCTTTTTTTTCAAGTCTTCTTAGCAAGCGAAGTCTTTGTTCTTCCTTGCTCAGGTGCAGAAAAAATTTAAAAACAATGGTACCATTCTGCGTAATATGCTCTTCGAAATTCTTTATCTGATTAAACCTTTTTTCCCAAAACAAATCGTTTACATCCTCAACTTTTTCAATTCCGGGAAGATTTTCATTAAGTAAAAATTCCGGATTTACTTTGGTAACCAGAAGGTTTTCATAATGAGTACGGTTGAAGATTGAATATTTGCCTCTTTCAGGCAGTGCCATATGGTGTCGCCACAAATAGTCATGTTGCAATTCCTTGCTTGTGGGGGTTTTAAAACTATGCACCACCACACCACGGGGGTTAAACCTACTGAACACTTCTCTGATCAGGCTATCTTTACCAGATGTATCCATACCCTGTAAGCAAACGAGGACCCCATAACGATTGTGGGCATACATGGTATTTTGCAACTCAGAAAGCTTCTTCCCAATCTTTTTCAGGGCTTTCTTCTTTTCCTTTTTCGTAGCACCAGTCTCAAGCACGGTAGGAATTTCATTAAGTTTGACCGGGCTTGTAACGATAAAGTCGTTAGTATTTAATTCTTCCATATTTTAAATTTAAGCATTTAACCTAAATTATCCAGGAGACGCCCATGGAAATATGCAAGTTGTGAGAGGTTTGGGGGTGAGATTCCCCCTTATCTACTCAACTAATTTGTTCAATTTGTCTGCTGTAATTATTCTATTGGTAAAAGAATTAATAGTAAGCCTAACATTTCTTTCAGTATTTGTTATATAGATATTCTTACCTTTTTTAACAAATCCGGAATCATCAGTTTCATTTATAATGGCAAAAATCATTTCTTCAATTTTGACATTTGATAATTTTTTGTTCAGTTTTTTGTTAATTCTTTCATAAACAAGGTCGGTATAACAAAATTTATCTAAAATTTCTGCTTTAAAATTGTTCATGTTCTTTTTGCAACTATTTACTTGTATTTATCGGCAAATAAATTTCAATTACCGAATTCGGTTTATTCCATTGGAACCTGAAATCATATTTTTCAAAGTGAATAAAGCCTGCCTTCATTTGATCTTCAATTTTTAGATTTGAGTTTGGTAAAATGATCTTATAAATATCGTAAAGCGTTTGTTTCATGTTTTCCATTTTTCCCTTATGCGTAAATATTTCATACTCACCTTTCGGAATTTCTAAACTTGTAAAATGGTCAGGAAACAAAACAGTGTTTCTGGGGATTGCTGTCAGATAGAAATATTTTTCGCCTACTTTAAATGTTATACCATACTTTGTCCAATTACCAATATTTTGATTTAGATTAAATTTTCTCAGCTCTTTATTAAAAGTAACCCAAAGATTTTGAATGATTTTGAAATTATCAGTTTGTGAGTTAGTCAATTCTATTGAAAGTCCGCACGTATCAATATTTTGTTTTATCGTTGTCATCGGATTCGCTTTTACAATTACTGGCAATATTTGGGCTATGATCTGTGGACGCTTTAAAACCACTTTACTATCCATCCGAGATAAAGATAGTAAAAAGCAGCAAGGTATCCGTCACCTCCACCCGGGCCATAGATTATAGCCTCGTGTGTGTGCCGGTATGGCATTTGGTATCGAAGATACTATATTATTCCAGAGGGGGCAATACGATTTGATAAGTTTAGGTTTGATTATGATACGAAAATGTCATTGTTTTCAAGGTGTCTTGTTGCGAGTTCGTCACGCCTTGCTGGCAAAGTTTTGGGGCTTTGGGTTCGGATGGGAAATCGAAGCACTAAAGCCGAAATTATTACTAAAGTTCAATTGAAACACTGCTATTGAGTTTTGTACTTCAGTCCGCCTGACGCAAACCCTTGCTGGCAGTAGTGCTTATTTTACGTTATTTTATCTCTATTTGTCCATTCATCATACGAAATTACTCCCAATTCTGGTCTCGCTTCATCGTCTAAAATTGCAATAAATTCAAGATAATGTCCGTCTGGGTCATTAAAATAGATTGCAATTGCAGGCATCCATGCAAAAACCATAGGTCTGTCAGTTCCGTCTTTTAAAAAATTGTAAGGTTTTAACCCTTGTCCGTTTAAAAATTCAGTTGCTTGGTTTAAGATATATTCTTTGTCACAGCGAAAAGCAAAATGTCGCCTGTCAATTTGTGATTTTGGTTTTTCCCAAAGTCCTAACATTGTTTCTTTAGGTTTACCAATCCAAAAAAAAGCGGTTCGTCTTTCTTCTTCAAAATAGCATTGTTCAAGCCCAAGAACATTTTTATAAAAGTCAATTGATATTTCTAAATTTTCAACAAATAAATGAGTTTCAAATAATCCTTTAATCATAGATCGAGTGCCATTATTTTTTATTTTTCTTTATTATTTCAGCCACTTCAATAGATTGAAAATCTCTCTTTTTTATTAATCCTTCTATTATTTTATTCTGATCCTGGTTATTGATGGATTGAAAATTTCAGTAGGGTGTTTTTTGTAAAAACCTTGTAATCTGAAATTTTAAGTATTTTTTAAAAATAAATTAAACACAGTGCCTTTGTCTAATTCACTTTCTACTTCAATTTTTCCACCAGCATTTTCAATAATTTTCTTTAAAATATATAATCCAAGACCTGTACCGTCAACATGATCATGAAGCCTCTTGAACATGGAAAAAATTTGCGGTATAGATTCTGTTCTTATACCTAAACCATTGTCTTCGATTCTGAGCAACAAATAAATCCCCCATTGTTCAGTGCTGATTTTTACCTGCGGTTTTCTTTTTGGAGAGCTGTATTTAATCCCGTTACTCAATAAATTGTAAATAATACTTCGTAAATTCTTCCTTGAGAATTTTACGTTTACAATCTCCAGATCAACACATATATCAGCTTTGTAACTTTCAATCTGAGAAGCAAGTGTTATTTTTACTTCCTGTATAACATCCAGGATATTTACATCTTCAGCCTCTTCGTTAATATTTTGAACCTTGCTGATTTCAGTAAGATCTAAAAGGGTATTTTTAAACCTTTGAATAGATTGGTTTATAAGCCCGATTATTTCATCTGCTTCTTCGTTATTATAATCTTGAAGGATATCATTGAGGGTATAAATTAAGCCCTCAATATTGGAGA
>JBKBXU010000104.1:0-13513 GCA_046313675.1 Cytophagaceae bacterium | reverse complement strand
GTGCACTTGTGGGTAGTCCAAACATATCGTCTTTAGATTTTTTAAGTTCGCCGATGCACGGAAAGGTAAAGATTAAAGCTTTGCACTTAATTTAAAAAAATACCATTTATAGTATTTAAAGTCAATACTTTGGGTGTTTTTTTTTGCGCGCCCTATTTAAAGTTGACAAACAAAGACATTGGGTTTTCTACCATCCAAGTCCATGTTCATAGCTAAAACCAGGCGAAATCAGAAACCTAATAATCAGTTATGGATACTTGAGTAAGTAAATCTACCAGAGCTTCCGGTGCTGACCATTGGGGATTATGGTCTGCCGTCATTTCATAATATGTCCATCCTTTATCTTTAGCTCTCTTGGCCGATAAAGCAAAGTCATCCTCTTCCGCTTTCCCTCCTTCCTCTACTGTTAAAATATATTTTGCCGGTAAACCATTGCCTGTTTGATTCTTTAATAAGATAGGCTCTGTAAAAGTTTTGTACGATTGGGGCACATCCCCGGGAATATTATCCTTTCCCACCAACAAAAGGTTGTTTGTCAACCATGGAGGAACCATATAACCGTCCTGAACCATTGCTTTTGCCCAGGCAGCTTTTTTCTCTCCAAAAACATCCAGCACATTTTCTCCATTTTCAGGAACAAGGGCTTCCAGATAAACTAATTTTTGAATCCTTTCAGGCAAAGAGTCTGCAACACCGGAAATTACCATACCTCCATAACTATGACCTACAAGGATAATGTCGTGTAAATCTTCATACAAAATATGGTTTATTACGTCTTTTATATGCGTACTCAAATCGTTGGACGGTGAGCTCAAATGTACCCGCTCTCCTAGTCCTGTAAGCGAAGGCCGGTAAACGTTATGGCCCCGGAAAGTTAATATAGAATCCACTTCCCTGAATGCCCAGCTCCCACCCCAGGCACCATGGACAATGACATAGGTTAACTCCTTGCTTGGTTGATATAAATCCCTACCCTCATTACTACAAGCAGAAAAAGAAAGAATGAAAAATAAGCATATGAAAAGTAAAGAATGTCTTTCTGTTTTGTTCATAATTATACAAATCTAGAATATTAAGTTGATAAAATGCTGAATTATGTCACTTTAACCAAGCCCATAAACTGAATCATATCCTACACCTTCTTTAAACATCGCTATAAACAGCAAACTGCTATTTTCTTATTAAATAAAACGCAACAATGTTGCATAAATTAAAATCATTTACATAATTGCAACTATGTTGCAATATAACAAGCGATTTTATCCTACATGAGTCTCAATCTCATGTGTCCAGAAAAAAGTAAAACTTTAGCATTTTAGCTAAAACAGCAACTTCTGTCTAAAATGGAATATATATAATCTCTTAACATACGGTGAAATCCTTAAAACACATAAGTTGTAAAAAAACCTTTAAAGAAATGTTTTCTTCAGGGCTTTTACAGGAAGTAGATATAAAGGCACACTATTCCAACAATTCTTTATAGCTCCTACCTTATGACACGACTCTGTGCTATATGTTTGCTTTTTTATCTACCTCCGCTTCAGGGATTAACCCAAACCTGTCTAATATATGGAACAGTAAAAAATGAAAACTTGCAAGCTCTTGAAAATGCCGTGATATATGTAGGTTCTAACAATGGGGTATTTTCAGATACGCAGGGAAGGTTTTGTATTGACAGAGCAGAAAATGGTTTGCTTGAACTACGCGTTCAATACATCGGTTACGAAACATACCGAGCTCATATTCAAGTAAAAGATTCTGAAAGTATTCAACTTGAGATAATTCTTAAAGAAACCATTGACAACCTACAAGAAGTTGAAATCAAAGGAAAAAGTGAAAGCAAGATACTGCAGGAGACCCCACTGCATGTTTCGGTAATAGAAGCAAAAAAATTTTATAATACGACCCTCCGACCAAACGACCTGCTCAATCAGGTAACTGGTGTAAGAGTACGCGAACAGGGAGGATTGGGAAGCCATGCCAGCTATATGCTTAATGGATTGTCGGGTAAGCAGGTACGGGTATTTATAGACGGAATCCCCATAGAACTATATGGAAGGGGAATGTCCATTAATGTCCTGCCCGTAAACATGATCGACAGAATTGAAATATACAAGGGGGCAGTTCCTGTGGAATTAGGTGCAGATGCTTTAGGAGGAGCAATAAACGTAGTAAGCAGAAAAGAACTTAAAAACTTTACGGATCTTTCTCTTTCCTATGGCTCTTTTAATACCTATGCTGCAAACCTCAATACCCGCTACAGGCACGAAAAGACAGGTTTTACGGTTAACTTTACGGGCTTTAAAAACCATTCAGACAATAATTACCCGATAGATGCCACTATTCCGGATCAGTTTGGAAACCCTCAAAAAGCCAGGGTAAGGCGTTTTCATGACCAATATTCCAACCACCTGCTTAGGATGGACGCAGGTTTCACCGGAAAAAAATGGGCGGATCAGATACTGCTCAATGTTTTTACCTCTGGCATGTACAATGAAATACAGCACAATGCCATTATGTCCCAAGCATATGGCGAGGCAAATTTTTCGGAAAAAACCCATGGTTTATCCCTGCTGTATGAGAAACAAATATCTTCAAGACTAAACATCAACATTGTTTCAGGTTTAAATACCGCACAAAGCCTTCTGGTAGACACTACCTTAAATGTATATACCTGGGACGGGCAAATACGCAACCGACGTACTTATGGAGGAGAATTGTCCGGGACAGGAAGCCTTCAAAAAACACAAAGTTATAACCATTTCTACAGACTGAATGTAAGCTATAAACTACCTGTGGGCCAATTCAGGCTTAATTATTTTTCCTCATTCAACCGCAGACAAGGGCAGGATCCTGTTGCATCCTTGTATCATCCGGAGGATTACTCCAGAAACCCTGTCCGTATGCAAAAAGATGTCGGAGGGCTTTCCTACGACCTTGATTTATTTGAAGGGAAACTAACATCTGTTTCTGCTGTTAAATTTTTCAATTACCGTGCCTTTGGATATTCCGTGGAAAACAGCGTTTACAGGGAAAATTCAAGCGAAACGAATCAGCCGGGCTATAGTCAATCTTTTGCATGGAGACCTGGAAAAAGGGTTCTGCTAAAAACATCCTGGGAATACGCCAGCCGCTTACCGGACGACTATGAACTCTTTGGAGACTTTACGATCATAAGGCCGAACCCATACTTGCTCCCAGAAACAAGTCATAACGTAAATTTGGGAGGACACCTGGAATTCCGGAAGTCTGATATTAACCTGAACTTCTTTTACAGGAAAACTTCCGACCTGATTTACCTACTGGCCTCCCCTTTTTATGCCCAATACCGCAACCTGCCATCGGCAGAAATTAAAGGTATAGAAGCGGAGTTCAGGTTCAGCCCACTAAAACATTTGCAACTTAAGGCAAACGCTACGTTTCAGGACATCCGAAACACTACCCAGGTTCGGCATGCTCAAGAAAGCCGCTATTACAATGTTCGGATGCCTAATATACCTTACTTTTTTGGAAATGTTGACATGCGGTATCAAAAGCGGGTATTCCTCAAAAAGTCAATCTTCTCTATCTGGTATAATGCAGGATATGTTCATGAATTCTTTCTTTTCTGGTCAAGTAACGGACATAGAGATCTTAAAAATACCATACCCCGACAATTTGTGCAATACATAGGAACCTCTTTGACGTGGTTCCGGGAAAAACTAACCACTTCCTTTGAAATTCATAACCTGGCCAATGCACGGGTGTACGACAATTTTAGTGTACAACGTCCGGGAAGAGCTTTTTCAATTAAAACAAGACTATATATCAATTAAACAAACAATTAAACAAACAAAAATGAAACAAGTATTTACGAAACAAAATTGGCTGCGTGCAGTCGTGTTCACTGGCTTTCTAGCTTTTATTGCCTTTTCATCCTGTAAAAAAAAGGATAAAGAAGATGAAGATCCGGAACCCACAAGTAAAGTAAACTATGCCATATCTAACGTAGCTGGTATAGGTGCAGCCTCCACCACCTACGTCCTTGGTCTCAAAGATCTGAATACTTCAGAGGTAAACAATGACAATGCAACAGAACTGCCAGCTTTTGCTTCCATGTGGCGTTACAAAGACGCTGTATTTATGACCAGGTCAGGTGCTCCGGCAACAATGTACAAGTATACCTTCGACAATGAAGGCTTGCCGGTAGAAAGTGGTATACTGGAGGTAGCAGGTTCTAATACATTTTCCACTGTAGTATTTATTGATGACAATCAGGCTTACGCTTCGCTGGGCGGTGGGCAATCAAAGCTCATACAGTTTAACCCTACAAGCTACCAGATTACCGGAGAAGTTGATTTAAGCAGTGTTCAAAAAGAAGGTTTCACACCTTGGTATCTTGGAGCCATGGAACGTGATGGAAAATTATTTGGGGCTGTAAATTATACGGGTGCAGGTTCTCCCGACAGCGCATACGTGGCCGTTATTGACGTGGCTTCGGGACAATTGGAGAAAGTCATGCGTGATGGTAGAACAAGAGGAATATTCACTTCCGGCGCTGCTGTTAATGCCTTTGTAAAAGATATACATGGCGATATCTATGTACAGGCAGACGGTGGAGGAGAAAAACCAGGTGGTATCCTGAGAATTAAAAATGGGCAAACAAATTTTGACCCGGATTATTTCTTCAATTTCCCTGAAGTACTGGGCGCACCTGGAAAAGGTCTGTACCATTTTGGCAACGGGCTTACCTTTACAACCCGCATAGATGAACCAACACAGTTCTGGACAGGGTATTCTTCCAAATTTGTTAAAATTGACCTAAATACTAAGACGGCTCAGGAACTTCCCGGACTTCCTTTAATAAGAGCTTCTTCTGCTTCACTGATGCGCAAATTTGATGACAATGAAATTTTATTTAGTGTAGCGGCCGCAGAGGAAAATGCTGTTTATTCTTATAAAATATCAAGCGGTCAGATAAACAGAAAATTTACATTAGAAGGTTTTTGTACAGGACTTGAAAAGCTTCATTGACCTTAAGAGGCATCCCTTTCAACTGGCAGAGTTGAAGGGGATGCTTTTAATCTTCCCCACCGGTTCCATCCGGTCATTGGTAATTTATAAAACATATTAGAAATGCTTGAAGCCAAAAACTTATCCAAACATTACGGAGAACATAAAGCGTTAAAAGAGCTAAATATCAAGGTAAATCCAGGAGAGATTTATTGCCTGTTGGGAGCAAACGGAGCAGGAAAATCTACTACTATAAACCTGTTCCTGAATTTTACCCAGCCTACCTCCGGGCAAGCCTTGGTATGTGGCATGAGCGTAACAGAGCATGCCCTTAAAACCAAAGCCTATATCTCCTATATCCCGGAAAACTTAATGCTCTACCCCGAACTTACAGGGATGGAGAACCTTGATTTTTTCTGTAAGCTGGCAAATTCCAGGTATACTAAGAAAGAATTGGAAATTATGTTGGGAAATGCGGGATTACAAACCGGGTTTATACATAAGAGGGTAAATACGTATTCTAAAGGAATGCGTCAGAAAGTTGGCATAGCACTGGCAGTTGCCAGAAATACCGAAGTTTTGCTACTGGATGAGCCCACCTCTGGCCTGGACCCCAAGGCTGCAAACGAGTTTTCACAATTGCTGCTGGATATGAAACAAAAAGGCGTAACTATTTTAATGGCTACCCATGACCTGTTCAGGGCAAAAGAAACCGGCACGCACATAGGCATTATGAAAGATGGGGCTTTGGTGGATACTTTTTCTGCCGGTGAAATTACCCTCACCGCATTAGAGAAATGTTATCTGCAACACATGGAAATAAAATTTGATGGCACTGTTAATTCCTCGCTATGAAACTATCCCACATTGGTTTAATTGCATTAAAAGAACTTAAAACAGCAAAAAGAAATGGTTTGACCCTTATTTTGTGCGGCATGATTTTGGCCTTGGTGTTTGTCGCTGTTGCAGGAGGATATATAAACTATAAACTCCAAGAACAAGTGGTAAAAAAAGCCTCGGCAGAAAAACGTGAACAATGGCTGCAGCAACATGACAAACATCCGCATATAGCCGCACATTTTGGCACTTTTATCTTTAAGCCAAAATCGCCACTAAGTTTTATTGATTCCGGGATTGATGCTTATACAGGTTCCGCAGTTTATCTTGAAGCCCACCATCAGCATGAATTTATGTTCCGCCCGGCACAACACCAGAATTTGATGGTACGCTTTGGAGAAATGTCTGTTGCCATGGTCATGCAGGTACTACTTCCATTATTAATTATCTTTTCCGGATTTGCATGCTTCACCCGGGAACGGGAAAATAATACTTTGCGCATGTTGCTCGCACAGGGCATTTCACCGGTATCGGTAGCAATGGGAAAAGTTCTGGCAATTTTATCCGTGCCCCTTTTGCTAATGTTGCCTTCCATAATCGCCCTTACATTATATATACCCTCTGCGCAGGGTATGTGGGCTTCCGGTGATCTTCTCCTAAGAGTCGTTATGCTACTTTTCGTATATATACTTTATTTCTTTATAATAACTTGTGTTACAGTCCTGGTTTCATCCTATTTTAAGCATTCAAGAAGTTCTTTGCTGTTAATGCTGTCAATCTGGATTCTATGTACGGTAATACTCCCCAAAGCTGCTGCTGGTGTAGGCGAAAACCTATACCCCCTACCCTCAAACGCAGAGTTTAAAGAAAAACTGCAGATGACCGTTAGCCAAGGTCTGGATGGCAAAAGCACAAAAGCTGAACGAATTGACTCATTAAAGAAGGAATACCTGAGCAAATATAATGCTTCAGAACTTGCAGAAATCCATCTTAATTTTGGTGCTATTATAATGCAATCAGAAGAAAACTACGGTAATAATGTTCACGACTTCCATTATGCCAAGCTTATTGAACAAATGGAACAGCAGAATAACATCAACACCTGGTCATCCATTCTAAACCCCTTCATTTCCATTAGAGATCTATCAATGACTATGGCAGGCTCTTGCTTTTATACCAACCTGCATTTTCAAAAACAAGCGGAAGATTACCGCAGGTATCTGGTGGAAACCATGAACATGGACATGGCCCATAACTCCAAATTGGGAGAATTTTATGAATATAAAGCCAGCAAAAATTTATGGGCTTCTATAGATGATTTTAGTTACACAATGCCCTCCATATTTGAGGTTCTGTCTCATTATATGGTTCAATTTTGGGCACTGATCATTTGGGCAATAATCCTTCCTGTACTCATTATACTACTTTTAAAACGCTTAAAACTGTCATGATGCGCCTTATCTTCACCTATGAATGGATCAGCTTCAAAAGAAATTCCTTTCACGGAATCATGTTGTTTATCCTCGCTATCTTCAGCGTGTATGCTATTTTATACGGGAAGGCTGTTACAGACAAACAGAACGAAGTACTCCGACAGATAGAAAATTCCAGACAGGAAGAATATAAAGCTTACAAAGCCGGTTTTACGGCAGACACCACAATAACAGAAGGTTTACAGGCATATCAGAAATCGTCGAATCCAGCCTTCGCCTGGCGCAGGCACTCCTTTGTGGCAGCTATTGAGCCAAAGCCCCTGGCCTCCTTGTCTGTAGGGCAAAGGGATTTACAGCCATATTTTTACCGACTTACCGGCATGAGCCTTTACTACCAGCTATTTCAGAACGAGATTGAAAATCCGTTGAAACTCCTTAGCGGAAATTTTGACCTTCCATTTGTCATCATATATATTTTCCCTTTACTTATTATTGCATTTACCTATATCATACTGGCTTCCGAAAAGGAACTTGGCATTCTACCATTGCTGCGCATACAGTCAAAGATGACCCTTAAAAGGCTGGCCATGCTTAAATTATTTTTCTATGCTTGCCTGATCACCGCACTGGCATTATCTTTTTCCATCCTTGGCTTTATAATCTCCGGCTTGCCTGACCTTACAAGCATGTTTCAGTGGTGCATGACGGTATTTGCGTATATTTCTTTCTGGCTAGCGCTAATGTTCCTCATCATATCTTTCCGAAAAAGCACCATCTTTAATGCCATTGCCGGATTAAGTACATGGCTGCTCTTCCTGGTTATTGCCCCGGCCTTACTTAACATAAGTCTTTCCCTCAACCATACTGTTGACGATACCCAACTGGCTGGCACCGTTAGAAGATTGGCATTAGAAAATGAACAAGATGAACAAGAAGCGATTTCGGTAATACACGAGTATCTTCAAAAAAAACCAAGTCTTAAAGTTGAAGAAGTTTCTCTGAAAAAAAACCTGATAGCAAAAGCTTATGCTTCGTTCGGACAGCTTAATGATATGAAGCACAAAGAAATGGCAGATGCTTACGAAAACAAAATCAAGCTAAGGAACGAATTGGCACAAAACTTTGATTTTATAAACCCTTCGGTAAGTGCTATGAACACGTTTTCAATGATTGCTCGTACCGATTTTCACACCTATACAAACTTCAGGAAATCACTAATGCCATTTCATCAAAAAATAGTTGACTTTTACCACGAAAAACTATTTTACAATAAAACTATTGAAGAAAGTGATTATGCTGCTTTGCCCCAATTTTCCCTTCATGAAAATTTTGACCACAACATGGCCATCTATAAAAACATCGCTATTTTACTGTTAACTGCGTTGATAATATTTATGACAGGTTTATGGACAAGTAAAAGGGAATAAAATAGCATGGTTATTCCCACACATTTCCTTCCTAAGGAGAACGTATGATTGAGAGAACTTTGCCGAAAAAAAATAAGAGTTAAGCCGATGTAACATCGCTCAACTCTTATTTATGTCACTTAATCATTCCAGTCCTTTTCAACAAAGCTTTTGGCGATGGCTCTTTCCCTCGAAAACGTTTATATAATTCCATAGGGTGCTCACTGCCTCCTGCACTAAGTACATGAATCCGGAATAAATCAGCTGTATCTTTATTAAATATCCCTTTTTCCTGGAAAAACTCAAAAGCATCGGCATCCAGCACCTCCGCCCATTTATAACTGTAATACCCGGAAGAATACCCTCCCTGAAAAATATGGGAAAATGAACAACTGGTAATAGTCCCCTCAACCGCAGGCAATAGGTCCGTTTCTTTGGTTAGTTCACGCTCATAAGCACCTACATCTGTTACATCAAGTGCTTTTCCTATATGCCATCCCATATCCAGTTTGGCAAGACCAACCTGTCTTACCGTTTGGTAAGCTTCCATAAAATTGGCGCTGTCTTTTATTTTCTTAATTAATTCTTCAGGTATTGGCTCACCTGTTTCATAATGCCTTGCAAAAAGATCCAGACTTTCTTTTTCATACACCCAATTTTCCAATACCTGAGAAGGGAGTTCTACAAAATCCCAGTAAACACTTGTTCCGGAAAGGCTCTCGTATTTTCCATCTGCCAACATCCCATGTAAGGCATGGCCAAATTCATGAAAGAGGGTAGTCACTTCATTAAATGTAAGTAAGGAAGGTTTGCTTGACGTAGGTTTTGTAAAATTACATACAATGGATACGTGAGGTCGAACATCCGTCCCGTTATCTTTTTTCTGACCACGAAAAGAAGTCATCCAGGCTCCACCCCTTTTACCGGCACGTGGAAAGAAATCTGCATAAAACACCGCAACATGACGGTTCAACTCATCCACCACCTCATACACCTTTACATCAGGATGGTAAACCTGAACATCTTTTAATTCACTAAACCTTAATCCGAATAGCTTCTCAGATACCTTAAAAACACCATCTATAACATTCTCAAGTTTGAAATAAGGTTTTAGCATTTCATCATCTATTGAATACTTCTCTTTTTTTAGTTTTTCGGAATAGTATGCCACATCCCAACGCTCCAATCGTTCAGGCCCACCTATAGACTGAGCATACGAACTTAACTCCTTTACCTCCTTCTCTGCAACGGGTTTGGCATGTTTTAACAAGTTGTCTAAGAAGTCCATTACCTTGACAGGAGATTCGGCCATCCGCTCTTCCAGGACAAAATCAGCATGCGATTTATACCCTAGCAAATTTGCCCGCTCATGACGTAGGCGGACTTTATTCAAAATTATTGCCTGATTGTCATTTTCGTCCCCTTTAAAAGCTTTGGAACCATAGGCCCGGAACATTTTTTCCCTCAAACTTCTCTTATCGGCATAAGTCAAAAAAGGTATGTAACTTGGAAACTGCAAGGTAAAAACCCAACTACCTTCCTTGCCCATTTCTTTGGCCGTCATAGCCGCTGCTTCTATTACATGCTCCGGAAGGCCTGATAAATCACTCTCCTCTGTAACCTCCATTGTAAAGTTATTCGTCTCTTTCAGCACATGTTCACCAAAAGCAAGCGACAGTTGCGACAATTCCTTGTCTATTTCCCGAAGTCGTTGTTTTTTCTCTTCTGTTAAATTGGCTCCGTTTCGAACAAAGCTTTTATAGGTTTTATCCAAAAGTGTATTTTCCTCAGGAGAAAGAACAATTTTACTTTCCTGCTCATACACTAACTTTATTCGTTTAAAAAGCTTCTCATCCAACATAATATCGTTTGAATATTCCGATAGCAAGGGCGATATTTCCCTGGCCAAGGCCTGGATTTCATCGTTGGTTTCTGCCGAATTAAGATTAAAAAATATAGCCGATATTCTTCCTACAAGCTCTCCGCTCCTCTCAAGGGCTTCAATGGTATTTTTAAAATCAGGCTCATTAGAGTCTGAGGTAATCTCATTAATTTGCTCTTTCCCTTGCCTGATTGCTTCTTTTAGAGCCGGTAGGAAGTGTTCATTCTTAATGTCAGCAAAAGGTGCTGTTTCAAAGGGGGTGGTAAATTTCTGTAAAAGTGGGTTCATTGATATTAAATAAATTTCTAAAACATTTTTTGATACTTAGTATTTTATAAAACTAGGCAGAGACAAAAATGATATTTTTTAGGTTAAATAAATTACTAAAAAGTCAAAACAGTGCATCATAATATACAATAACCTGACTATATGGCAGTTAAAGTTAAAAATCAAAAAATTGTATTTTTTTTATTGAAAATACAATTTAAAGTATATATTTTTGTAATTGTGGGTAATTATATTTCATAGTAAATTTTATTATTTATATAAATAAATTTGGGTTACTTATCTACGAAAAACAGTATATAATCATAGTTACCAAATAAAAATTGATTTAAAGAAGAATTATGAATGCAACTTTACCAAAGTTCAGAAAAAGCGCAAGGAAATTATTAGTTTGCTTATTTCTTTCACTATTTGCAATACTAAACACGCAGAAAGTTTACAGTCAGGTTCTTATCGGAGGAACAAGCTTTGAACCAACTCCCGGAAATGAAGACAGGTTTTTCATTGGGGATAATGACATTGTGCACTATGGCTTGCAAGGTGGGGCACTTACCATTGTTCCAGATCTTGTGGATAATGTAGACGATCCAAATGAATTTCATTCCAGCTATCACTATGCCATAACAAACAATCCGGCTAACCTTGATCCCAACAGGTACGTTGACCTTGCTGCTAACCCTGAATGGATGTTGGTTGTATCACCCAATAACACCAATATAAGATTTTTAAATTATAGTGTTCATGGTTTGCTGCCCGGATCTCCTGTAGAAGTCCGTATAGAATATTGTCATATAAGGCTCGCCAATGATGGATGTAATACCTGGGATGTAATGTCTATGCGAGGAGCAGTAAACCCGCAAAATCCTGGCGTCCATGAAGGAACAGAAACCGCACAACTACAAGGCGGAGGATCCAACTGCGGAACACATACATATGTTACCAATCATGCTACAAATGGACCATTAAGGCATGCGACAACCACCGGAGAAGCTGTTTTTAGTCTTGCTAATATGCAAACAGGAAATTGTCGTCCAATTGCTATAAAAAGTATAGAAGTTTATGGTACACCTAATCCAACTATTATCTCTTCTCAGGGAACAGAAGTATGTGCAGGAGAGCAGATAAACATTCAATCTACTATAAAATATAACGCAGATTATCAGTGGCAAAGACGGGATGGTGGTGCGTGGGTAAACATTCCGGGAGCAACAAGTCAGTCAGTTTTGGGAGATGTCCCTACTGTTGGAAGTTATGAATTTCGACTAGGCATCACCCCTACAAGTGGAAGTACAGTTTACTCAAATATTCTTACAGTTGATGCCATTACCTGTTGTGAGATAGATGGGGCACCTGCCTCAAGACAAACCGTCTTTTTTGATGATTTCGGACGAATTGATATGGATGCAACTCCAGTCGGTAGTCAATTCATCGTATGGGATTATTCAGATGTATTAAACCCGCAGGAAATTACAGTACCTGCAAATGCACCATTTCGAAGGACAATCGCTCCTGCTCCATTGGGAGCAACATTCAGGGCGGCTGGCCCTCCCATTGACGGGGAATATGTGGTTGCAGGTTATCTGACCGGTTATAATGATTTTAACGGACACGCTGGCGCACGTTTGGAATGGGCTAACAGAGTAACAGGACCCGTTACCCCTATTGACCCTTCCTTTGATAGATCAGGAACAATTGAAGGAGCTGCATTATTTTTAAATTGCCCACCTAATACAGGAGGTCAGGTACTTTATTCCAGAACCATTTCAAATTTATGTTTTGGAAAGCAACTTTTCTTTGAATGCTGGATTGCGGTATTTACCAACAGTGCGGGCGGTGCCTATAACCCTGTTGATATCTCTGTACGATTAACAGATGGTGGAGATGCCGGAAATGTGGTGACCCAAAGTGCTACTGCCACCAGACAAGCCGATGGAGGCGGTGTATGGGTACAAATATCTGCACAAATTAATTTGGTTGGCGATTTTATGATCATGGATATTATCAATAACGAAGATGTTGCCGAACATGGCAATGACCTGGTATTGGATGACATTAAAGTGATGGCTTGTGCCCCCCCTGCAATTCAAGCTTTTTTTGACTTACCAACGCTTGCCCAAACGATTGATGTTTGCTTAAATGAACCACTTGACATCGAAACTCAGGCTAGTTCTTTGCTTACCTCCTATTACAATGGTGACCCAAGATATTTGTTCCAGTGGAGCAGAACCCCTCAAGATCATACTTCATGGCAAAATATGGGGACTCCACAAGCAGGAGAGTCTGTGACAATCCCTATTCCTGGTGACCATGATGCTTTTGCTGGGTTTACTGATGATGGTGATGTGTATTTCAGGGTTATTGCTGCAACTCCATTGTTGTACAGCACAAGCAACAACTTCACTTCACCAAATTATGCAAACTACAACGATCCATGTAAAAATTATTCGGTTTCCCAACCTATACAGGCAACGGTTAATTGCATACAACCGATAGAGTTAATTTCATTCAATGGCAAAAAAGAGGACAATGTAAACAAACTATTCTGGAATACGGCTTTTGAATTAAACAACAAATATTTCCTGGTACAAAGAAGTGCTAATGGTAAGGACTTTGAAAATATTGGACTTTTTGATGGAAATGGAACAAAAATAAAAACTTCCAGCTATAATTTCAATGAC
>JBKBXU010000103.1:13161-13550 GCA_046313675.1 Cytophagaceae bacterium | reverse complement strand
TTACAAAACCGTATACTGTTACTAGGTCTTTCTGTACAAGCTCTTTCAGGGTTTCAATGATGATAAGCTTATATTTATCCGGTTTTAATAAATTTCTCCAATCCTTAATAGTATCATTCCAGAAATATACATCATCCAATGTCATTTCTGATTTTCTTGGATGAGAAAATGGTAAATTATTATCCATAGCTATAATGTAGGTTATTGCAAACATAAAAAAATATGGAAAGCAATGCCAGATGGTCTGTGCGTCACATACCATGGATGCGGTATAGGGAATTTTCAACGTCCTCTGGCAGCCTGTCTCCGTGGTTGGTGGCACACCAACCACCTGAAATCTATGACCTACATCTGAGCTAAGAAAAATTAAGTAAAATCAGATGAAAAGT
>JBKBXU010000103.1:0-13151 GCA_046313675.1 Cytophagaceae bacterium | reverse complement strand
CTGTGAGCCACAGGCCATGGATAGTGCAGTGGTAAAATTTAACTTTTTGATCAAATAAATCAGAGATTGGATTTATATAAGTAACGGATAGCAGCTCGTTTCCATGGTTTGGATAAGTATGGAATGTATTTTTTCTTAATACTTTAGAATTTTTAATGTATAGGAGGTATTATCATGTGTAATGGTTAGTAAATAAAATCCAGGGTGAAGGTTTCCCAATGGCAAATAGTTTTTATCAGAGGGGCCTGATGCTACGTGTTTGCCCGAAAGGTCGGTTATATTAAAGTGGAAGTTTTCTGATATCCCTGTTACATTGATACCCTCAGAGAATGGATTTGGGTGTATGGATAGTTGTTTTTCCAGACCTTTGCGGGTATGACTAAGAACATCGCCATAGCTTTCTGTAAAAGTTGCATTGCAGTCATAAGGAACCAGGAATTTCCAAAACTTTCGAGATGTACAACCAGACGGACAATCACCCCAGCCGTATGAGAAAATTAACTCTAAATTATCCTCGGAAACAGTTGCCTCGATTCTTGATCCATCTCCTTCCCAATTAGCCTGATTTGCCTCATGGATACCCGAGATTCCGGAAAGAACATCAACCATTGCAGGCATATTTAAGTTATCTTCTGATCGTAAGGTTACAGAATGATAGCGAAGGAGGTTTGACCAGTTATAATAAGAGTCAACTACAAGGTTATGCGCTAACATAAGACTGTCCAGGCGCTCATTTCCTGATGGAAAATTGCCTTCTCTCAGTTCTTTCATCCAGGCTAAGGAAGAATCTGCTGAAAACTCTACTTTATTTAAAACAGGGTTTGGAAAAGTATGAATAGAATATATTTCTACCACAGTATCTCTTTCCGGGGTATTCAGATTATATACTGCCAGTAATGCATTAAGAAGTGTGTCGGATAGGGGGGAATGTATTATTATAGAGTCTTTGTATAAATGCTCGTTTTGTCTCAGGTGGATTACAGCAAGTCTGTCTGCGTCATTTTTATATTTTTGAATTACCTCCTCAGAAGCCGGGCAGATAAATGGGTCATCCTCATCAATTGGGTCTTCGATGGTATCACATTCGCCCTCTTCTTTAGGTAAAAACCGAATTTGCGAAACCTTTACTGGACAATAGGAACATTCATAGGAAAAATAAGGTCGCTCATCGCTGACAATAAATTGATAATAACCCATTTCTGAAGCTACATAAGTAAGTTCTGAATTATCAGACGAAATTGTGGTCCAGACTTCACCATCCTCACTAAATCTCCATTCATACTGATAAGTTGAAATATTTTGAATAGTTGGTGTCAGCACTTCCGAAAAGCCGGAACATTGAGCCTTGTCTGAACCAATTGCAGGCATTCCCGGACAAGGGAGAGCAAAATCGCACCCCGAAGGTTCGAGAAAAGTTGTCGCCGCACATCGGTCATCATAATCACCTAATCCAAGCTCTCCTCTTCTGTTCCACCCCCAGACTATCGGTTCATTATACGATTGATTTCTTAAAGCAAAGAACCATGAAGCCCCACTATATATTTCTACAATATTTGTAATTACATGGCCAGCAGAGTGTCTGACATACACAGGAGTCCGGCTGAAATAATTTTCACTCCCCAAATCTACACAGTTTGTTGAATTACAGGAAGTTGTTGTTTGGCTATTATCTCCTAATGTACCTGAAGGTATAATTCCTCCAGATATGGAACAATTAATGGTGCCTTCATTAACTTCAATATTGCTCGAATTTATCATTCCTCGTGCCCCAAATGTAACTACTCTGCCATTTGCCATAACTACTGCTGAAGATGCCTGACTTGCCGCGACAAAGGTAGCCTTTCCATCAGTTCCATCACCTAAAAAAGTACCCTCTCCCTCAATACAAGAATTAACCCCTACATTTACCACTTTTAAAGCCAGATCCCGGTAAACGGAAGCTCCGCCTCTTCCTAATTGCCCTTCCCCCCAATCACCGCCGAAAGACCAAACATTACCATTCTTATCAAGAGCTAAGGCATGGGTGTTTCCGGCTGCAATCATTATAATGTCCGATAAATTTCCCATAGGATCTCCACCGTAACAACTTTGGTCGGGAGCACCTTTTTGCACCCTACCCGCAGTATTAAGATTCCCGTTTCCCGGTCTTCCCAACCTGTTGCCATCATTGCTTCCCCAGGACCAAACATTTCCGTTGCTATCCAATGCATAAACACAATCTTCGCCACCGCCAACCTGGTAAATACCGGTTAAATAGCCTCCACCTTCCTCATTACTTTTTAAAACATAGACGGGAATATTGCTG
Source organism: Cytophagaceae bacterium (assembly GCA_046313675.1). GTDB lineage: Bacteria > Bacteroidota > Bacteroidia > Cytophagales > Cytophagaceae > JBKBXU01. The sequence goes on along the minus strand of JBKBXU010000103.1, from coordinate 10,846 downwards.
CTAACAAAATTTCCGTTACCAAGTTGCCCGGTAGAATTATCTCCCCAAGCGAGAATTCTACCGGAACTTTTTTCAATAGCATAGGAAGCATTTAATCCTCCGGAGATTTGAGCAATATCATTTAAAAAAATTCCATTAGGATCCGAACTACTGACCATTGCTTGCTGCTCTCCCCGGAAAACCCTTTGTGGAACGGCTCGATGCGTCGAGGAATTCCCCCTTCCCAATTGGCCTGAAGCATTTTCACCCCAAGTCCATATTTGATTTTCACAACTTAAAACCAGCAAATGGGAACCTTTCCCGGCATCAACTTTTATCATAGGAGGTAAAGGTCCATATTGAATTTGATTTCCGGAAGCGGATATATTACCCCTGGTAACCCATAATGCGAAGTTGCGTCTATTCCCATCAATTGGAACATCCACATTATCAATTCCTAGCTGATTAGACTGATTAGACCCCCAAACATATGTAACTTGATTATCACAAACTGCAGCGGAAAAATCAGCCCCACCGGAAATATTATAGGATTGTGCCAAACAACTAAAAACTATTGTAAACATGCATAAAGCACTAAGAACAAGACGGCAAAGCTTCATAGTAAAAAAATTAAACAATCCCTAAGATAAATAAACTTCACAAAATAAAAAATTTAGCTACCGTTTCCTTAAGTTGACGGCTATGGTGGCACACCAACCACCTGGAATCTTTGATCAACATCTGAGCTAAGAAAAATTAAGTAAAATCAGATGAAAAGTAAACGATGGCAGAAGGCCTGTGAGCCACAGGCCATGGATGTAGCAGTGATAACTTTTGACTTTTTGATCAAATAAATCAAAGATTGGATTTATTTAAGCAGCGGATAGCAGCTCGTTTCCGTGGTTGGTAGTGCACCAACCACAGGCCATGGAAAGATGCTTCCGCCAGATGTCTACTTTCCAAAACTACCTCAATGCATCGGTAAGGGCAATGGCAGGCACGCTTAGCGCCGGCCTGCCATAATGCCTCGTGCGGTAGGGCGTCCCTATAATTATTATTCTCCAACTAGAATCCTACATACTGTACTTCCACATGATTTTTTTCATCTACTTCCCTGGTGTAGGCAACGAAGAAACCATTGCCGTGTGGGCTTAGGACGGGGTAGAAAGCGCGGTCCTTGTCGGAAGTCAGATAGGTGGTGGTGCTTTCCAAACCGGAATAACGGATATGTAAAGCAATCCGATTAAAGATTCCTGTATGAGATTGAAGGGCTTCGTCCCAGGTAATGGCGAGTGTCTCGCCTGCATTGGCCATCTGCGGATGTCGTGCATCATGGCCCAGCATAAGACGGTTGGTAAAGCTGCGGCCATTGTCCTCGGAACGGCAATAATACACGCCTGTGCCCCCTCCGGCGGTAAACCATGTGAAGTGTAAGCCTTCAGCAGTACGGGCTATGGATGGACCGGTATGCGGGCAGCCGTCGGTAATCCAGTTGTCGGCACTGATGCGTGTGGGCGTGGTGAACGTTTTTCCGGTATCGGAGGAGGTGATATGAACCATATCGCGTATGGTATCGCTGATGATGTTGCGGTATACCACATGCAGCATGCCCTGCTCATCGGCCAGGAAGGAGGTACGGCAGCATTGGCAGACGGTTTGTCCTATGGGCTTATCTTCTATAAAGCGCTTTCCATTCTCTGTTTTTGTGAAGAAAAGGGTTGTTCCTTTTTTACCTAACTGTAGGCGTCCATCAAGCCAAACGGCGCCCACTTCTCCATCAGGCAAAAGTGCCAGGTCAAAAAAGCTGCGACTGAACTCAGCGGTGGTGTCGCTGTGGATGGGGAGTGGCTCAGTCCAGTTTTTCCCCTGGTCTTCGGAGACGCTGTAAAGGATCTGTCCGGCGTACTTGTTTTTGTCGGAAGGCATTTTCTTTTCAAAAACGGCAATCATATTTCCATTGGCGGCAAAGGCAAGCTTGTTCATGCTTTCATCGTGGATGGCAGCCCCCCGACTGGCAGGAACTTTCAAAGCTGACCCAAAATTTTTACTCTCTTTCTCAGCAGTGGCATAGTATACCCAGGTGTCGCCGGAGGAGTCCTTTTCTGTCCAGGAAAGTACGGTATTGCCAAGGTGATCTTTGGTAAGGTAAGGAGCCTGGCCGGATGATTGAGAAATGATGGTGGAGGTGTCTTGGGGGCTCGAACAGGCTGTAAGTAAAACGAATAAGATAATATAATTCTGAATTCTGAATTTTGAATTCTGAATTAGTGGCAATAAATTGATTGCTAAATATTTAATCTTCATGTAATATTTTAAATTTAATATTTACAATTTGTATTTTAAGGAAATTCCTGAATAATAATTTCTTGGCAGGCCGGGCTGATAATAGCGTCCTCCAGCGGCATTGATGGCCAGGAAGGACACGTATTTTTGGTCAAGTATATTGTCGGCTCCGGCATAAATTTCACCTTCGAAGTGCTTGCCCAGGGATCTTTTGAAGCCTGTACGGGCAGAAAGAAGGTGGTAGTCGGCAATGCGGCTATCGTTGGCATTGTTCACATAGCGCTTGTCAAAGAAGCTGTAGGTCAGGTACAGGTAAATGCCTGGTTTGGTAACTACGTCAGCTCCTACCACTGCCACATGGGGTGAAATTCCCGGAATGAAATTGCCTGAAAATTCCTGCACAGTTCCGGTTCTTTGGTTGGATACGCGGTATTCCTGAAAACGGTATTCATTGAACGTATAATTGAGGAATGGGCGCACAAGCTGGATAAATGCCGTATCGGAGCTAACAAGGTTGTAAGAAAGGCTTGCTTCGATTCCCTTTTGATCGGCGGTTCCGGCATTTTCATAGATGGTATTGCCCGCTATATTTGTCTGCCCGATGATCAGGTTGTTGAGCCGCATTGTATAGGCGGTAAGGTCGTAGCTGAGCCTGCGTTTGAGTACACGGCCCCGGGATCCGACTTCATAATTCATGCCCCTTTCGGCCAGCAATCCGTGGTTAATCTGTCCCTGAACGTTGATTTCGTTCCTTGTAGGGGGAGAAAATCCGTAGCTGATGCTGCCATGCACAGAAACATTTGAATTGATCATTTTTACCAGAGCAACCCTTGGAGCAGCTTTAGGGCCAAAGTCGACCCGCCCGCTTTGGTTGATGCTGTCAGGATTAAGGAAGTCGCTGACATTGTAAACCAGGTTATTGTAACTCAGTCCGGCGGTAAAGATGAAGTTTTTCGGCAGGTCAATTTCTGCCTGTCCGAATAAGAGCCAGGAGGTAGTTTGAACATCCAGGTCTTCGGTCAACCTGCCCGGCCTGCCCAAATTGTTGGTATACGTTTTTCCAATATTCAGGTCGTTCTGATATTCTGTTCCTGCCACGAGCCTGGGTTTTAGATTGCCAATTTTAGGGGCATAGGTAAAGCGGCTGCGTGCACCATAACCTTGTGTGCCTCCACGGGTGTAGCCGTTGAAAAACTGATTTGTCCCCCAGGGATGGTCCAGGTTGTATATGGTGCCGTAAATGGACGTGGTATTAGAGAAGTTTTCCGTAAAACGGTACTCATGGGACACACTCACATTGGTAGCTTCTGAGGTAAGTCGGGTATCACCGTCTTTGGCAAAAGGCAGGGCCTGCTGCGGATTTTCTTCGTATTCCTCTTGTGTTAATGCGCCCGCAAGCTGAAATTCCCTGCGTACATTGTAGGCATTGAAGAAGATGCTGCTTTTTTCATTCAGCCAAAAGGATCCATTGACGTTCAGTACTTTTCTATAGGTGCTGTTTTGTTCCCTGAAGCCGTCGAAGCTTTGGTCAATATAGGATATGGATATATTGGCATTTTCCGTTCCGCTTCGGAAAATGCTGCCGAAACGGCTCATACCAAAGGATCCCACCATGCCCAGGCCTTCGATACTTGTTCCTTTGGGTGGTGCTTTTGCAGTGTTAAAAATAATAACGCCACCTGTTCCCGCACCATAGATGCTTCCTGCGGGTCCTTTGAGAATTTCTATATTTCCGAGAATGGAAGGCTCTAGAATATCGTAAGGCATATTTCCTCCTGCATCGCTGAGGGGTATGTCGTTCCAATAGGCTTTCACGCCACGGATCCCCCAGGGAGATCGAAGTAAGCTTCCGCGAATAGACAGACGTGCACTTCCTCCGGGCCCTTGAGATTCCATACGAACCCCCGGCACCAGGTTAAGGGCAGGCATAATCGAAGAATTATCGAAACGCTGAATATCTGCTGAGGAAAGGGTGCTGATTCCTCCGGCAGTTTCTACCAGCCTGCGGCGGTTTTCAAAGCCTTGAACAACAATTTCGGTCAATTCTGCCACTGAAGGTTCAAGGAAAATGTTAAGGAATTCCTGATTTTTATAATGGACAACCAGGTCCTTGTAGCCCAGGTAAGAAACGGTTAACGCCCCACTTGCTTTGGTGGTTTCGATGATAAATTCGCCTTTTTCGTTTGTAATAGCGCATTTATTTTCTGCTGCTACTATAGCAGATTCTAAGGGTTCCCGAGTAGTAAAGTCATTTACACGCCCTTTAATTTCTATTGCCAACGCAAAGTTGCTTATGAAACAGAGTGTGCCTATCGTAAGGCAGCGGTATAATCCGGAATGCATTCCAATCTAACAAGTTGTGAGAAAATGATTGATGCTCAGAATGATTAAAGCGTACCTGTTGGCAGCGTAATTCAGTCCTGAGAAAAGAATGAATGGATTATACGAGGGGTGGGTGGAAGATAATATTTGCCACTGAATGAGTATAGGTGGCAGTAAATTCCGGGTACGTGTTTTCTGTAAAGGTAATTATTGATGCGAAGGGATCGCATTCATTAATGAAGATGTTAAAGGTAGATTTTTCTGTAGTGTTTTTTGATTCGCTCTGATGTTTCTCGTCTTCTTCGAGTTGCTTCTTCAGGTAACACTTGCCTTCACAATCCAACTCCGGCTTGGCTTTGTTTTCACAAAGAGTTTCGGCAATGTATTCCTTGTTGATGTTATAATACGCCACCAATCCTACTTTGCTCAATGCCTGAGCAAGTATTACGAAAAGGAGTAGTATGGCGATTATTCTGTTCAACACTTTTTTTGACAAAAATAGCTACAGTAAAATTATAAATGAACAGAAACAATCATTTTTTTGCTCAAAATTCAGATGATTTTTATCAGCGTTTCACACAAGGCGGTCTTTTTGCTTTGCTGCTATGTAATCCGTTTTTCTTGGAACTGCTGCATGCGCTAAGGACACCTAGGATCATGAGGGTAAATATGACTTTTTTCATAGGACTAAAATAAGGTTAGATGCTTTTACGCATTGCTGCTATAAATGGTTGAAACGGCGTGTTTATCCTTATAAATTTCTTCTAATCTTACTATTTGGATGAGCTGTTTGTTTTTTTAGATAAAAATCTTTTTTGTCATTTGATTAGGTGCTATTTTTGGTATTGTAATAAGTTTGAATGTGAAGCATTTAATAGATGATATAAAATTTTTTGCCATTCTTTTGGCTATTATACTTGGTGTTTTTGCAGGTGTAAATCTTTTTTTGAAGGACGAAGTGAAATTTTCCGGAAGAGTAGATCTTAGCTACCGGCCTATTCTTGATAGTTTACATCAGGAGGGCATCGACAGCCTTACTTTTCGAGCTCACTATCTGAATGTCCAGAATCATTTTAAAAAACCGTTCTCTGTAGAGTCTCCTGTAGGTATGTATATCCGGAAGGATAACGACATAAAAAACTATTATCAGGAGTACCTGGATTCAGGTTATCCCCCCTACATGGACCTTGGGAATTATGGTTTGGGGCTTGTCTATTCTTCTTTGGAGCAGGATCAAATTGCCATAGATTTCTTTAACAAGGTCAGCATGAAAGATGCACCCTATTTTAATAGTAGTATAGGGAAAACTTATATGAGCTTGGGCTATATACATGAAGCGGTCGGATTTTTCAGGGACGAAATAACTAATAAAGGAAATATTGCAGAGGCGTATCCCTTTTTGTGTGAAATATTATGGAGGCAAAGGGATTTTTCTTCACTAATGAATGCCATTGAGGAGAAGCCGGCTGAGGTATTGCTTGCAAGTCATATAAGCATAGATAATGAATTTTTCAATGGCTCATTTCTGAATTATCTGGTTAAAAAGATTCAGGAACACATTGAATTAAATCTTTTCAGCTTTATTTCAGGATTAATTGTTTTCCTGATCTGGTTCTGGTATTTATTCAAGATTTTGCCGGAAGCAAACAGAAAGATCTTCTATATGATTTTGATGGTTTTTCTGGGCTTTATTTTTTCTTTTTTAGCCTTCCCATTATATGATCTATACCGCCTGAGATTTGATTTCTATTTGGATGGAGATCTTTTTAATGATTTTGTTTTCTGTGTTTTTGGTATTGGCCTTATTGAAGAGTTTGTAAAAATACTGCCCTTTTTATTGATCATGTTTTTTGGCAATGTTATTAAAAGGCCTGTTGATTATATCGTATTCGCATCTCTTTCGGCCCTTGGCTTTTCATTTGCTGAAAACATCGGATATTTTCATGGTAAACATGAGATTATAAATTCAAGAGCGCTTATAACAGTAGTTTCTCACATGTTTGATTCCTCTATTATAGCTTTTGCTATTATACTGGCGAAATTCAGGGGTAAGGGAAAACTGTGGCCTAATATTTTTGCAGGATATTTTATAGCTATGTTTACGCATGGGTTTTACGATTTTTGGCTGTTAAACCGATATGCCAATAACCTGCATTTTATTACCTTGGCTTTCATGGCCATTACCACTTTAGTGTGGTTATTTATGATTAATAATTCTCTGAATATTTCATTGGAAAATTCCGATGAATCTCTAATAATTAAGCGTAAAAGCTTTAGAAATTATCTTTCCGGGGGATTGATTTTTATAGTTTTATACCAATATGTGCTGCTTGCTGTGGAGAACGGTGCTGTTAGTGCCAACTATAATTTTTACGATTCCATGCTTTATAATGGCTTATTTATAACCTTCCTTTCGGTGAGTTTAAGCAAATTTGATGTAGTTCCCGGATTCTGGTCTCCTTTTAATTTTTCTAATTTCTACCAAAAGCAGGAATGGAGTGCTATAGCCGGAAAAGAAATCAAGCTTACTAAAACTAAAAATTCTAAATCACCTGCCATTTTTCCTTTGACTGCCAAAATTGTAAACCGTATAGTGGTAGAGGGAGATCCGGATCATTACCTGATTGAGTTGAACGACTCATCCTTTCATGGAGAAAGAATCATGATTAAACGAATGAGGGGGAGGGATGTGTTCGAGCAGGACGAACGTATAGATGTGTATCTTTTAAAGATAGATTCTGATTTAATTAACCAAAACAAAATTGATACTAAAGGCAAGGTCAAGCTTTTTGAATACTGCCATGCTCAACTTTTAAACTAACAAAAATGGAAAAGAACAAAAAAACCCTCTTAATTTCGCTTGCTTTAGTGCTATTAGTGTTTTCACTTGGAATTGGCGTTTACAAATATTTTAATGGACGGTCATCACGCATGGCTTATGAAAGGGCAGAGAAAGCGTATCTAAGGCAAGATCTTTATAATGCTGACCGATTCGGAAGGTTAAGTTTGTACTACAACGATGAGAATGCAAAAACTCATTTTTTATTGGCGAAGATTAATGCTGATCTTGACTTTTTCGACGAGGTTCTGAAATTTTCAAATTGGGCTATAGAGTACAATGGTGATCCTGATCCGGCGATGTATTTCTTAAGGGGAAAAGCTTATTACAAATTGAATGATTATATGAGTGCAAAAGAGGACTTAATGCATTCCCAAAGCTTGTATGCCGATATAGATAGTGTTGATTTTTATTTAGGTAAAATCCAACAGAACTTTAAGAAGCATGATGAGGCAATTGCTTATTATGATAAGCATTTGGCGACGGATAAGAAGTCCTTTGAGGCGCTTTATCAAAAAGGTAGATGCTATTATGAATTATCGAAATACGAGCAAGCTGTGAAATTTTATGAAGCAGCTCTTGAAATAAAAGATGATCATGCGGAGGCTAACTTCCTTTGTGCTTTGGCATATATTGAATTGGGTGACACGCTTAATGTATGTACTTATTTAAATGAAGCTAAAATCAGGGGCCACGAAGATGCATCACATATGCATATGGACTTATGTGCTGAATATAGGTAATTAAGCTGCTTATACAAGAAAGCGTGCAGATATATACGAGAAAAATGAACCTCTCCACCTTGATTTTTGTTGTCTATTTAGGTAACTTTGTATAGTGGAATTCGTAAGACAAGTTATAGCATATAAAGATTACTTTTTGTCCTTTTATAAGGAACAGCCTGACAATGTTCAAAGAAAAATTGAATGGACATTGAATTTGATAAGAGTAACTCGACAGGTTCCTGAAAAGTATTTTAAACACATGGAGGGAACCAAAGGTCTTTATGAAGTAAGAATTGAGGTTGGAAGTAATATTTACAGAATTTTTTCCTTCTTTGATAAAGGAAATTTGGTGGTTTTATCCAACGGATTTCAGAAAAAAAGCCAAAAAACACCAAAACAAGAATTAGAAAAGGCACTAAAAATAATGGAGGAGTATTTTAATGAAAAAGAATCAGAATAAAAATATCAAAACTCTTGATGAGCTTTTAGATGCAAAGTATGGTAAAAAAGGAACTGAATCAAGAGAGCAATGGGAGCAAGAATTTGAGACGTTTAGGTTAGGAGTGATGATTGAGGAAGCGAGGAAGAAGCTTAATATGACCCAAGAAGAATTAGCGGCTAAATGTGGGACAAATAAGGCTTATATCTCAAGAATCGAAAATAATGCTTCCGACATCAGGTTATCAACCTTAATGAGAATAATTCATAAAGGATTAGGTGGACACTTAAAATTAAGCTTGGAAATCTAAAAAATATACATCTGCCAACATGCTTTAAATGCCACACTGCGGGTCGGCTGTAATTCAGGAATTAACCTCTACGGGCGGACAGGGTACTGCCTTTAAGACTGCAGCGGCATTTACAGCCATCTTAGAGGCCAAGCGTAGTAAAAATTGAGTTGTAAGTATAATGAAAATTATTACAGAAACTGAGAGACTAATTATTAGGGAAATACTTCTGACAGACGTCGATGAAATGTTGAGCTTCACTCAGACCCGGAGGTTCATAGGTATTTAGCAAATAAAACTGTATCAAGCAAAGGCGAAGTAATTGACATTATAAATTTTATCCGTCAGAAATATATTGACTATGGAGTTGGACAATGGGCTATCATTGACAAAAAAACTAATGATTTTTTAGGTTGGACAGGATTGGAATTTGTAACAAAAGAAACTAACCATCATAAAAACTATTACGACCTTGGGTACAGATTGATAAGGAGATTTTGGGGACAAGGAATTGCAACTGAATCTGCATTTGCTTCATTAGATTATGCTTTTGATAAGCTGAATGCAAAAGAAGTCTTTGCAATAGCGGACTGTGAAAATCAGGGTTCGACCAAAATACTTACGAAGGTTGGACTAAGGTTTATTGAAACATTTGATCTTGAAGGAGTCAAACATAATTGGTACAAATTAGATAGGGCCGAATATGAAAACAAAAAGCCGAATTCCTAACGCAGGTTTGTAACTCTACTGTTACAGCTTAGTGAAAGGTTCTTTGCGTATTTGATAATTATTTATGTCGAATCTGATACTTATCAAAGGAGGAAAACCTTAATGTAGCTTTACTAAAGGCTAATCTTTATTCACTGTCAGGTAAACCCGCCCCTTTAAAACTTTTGAGATTATATGAGAAATTCAGCATAAAATACCGTTGCAGCACATTGGTTTGTACATCCTGAATATAGGTTTCCGTGACATTTCTGTGGATGTTGTTGTTTTGGCCAAGGACATCGTAAACAGATAGGAAGATTTCTCCCCGTTGGTCTTTAAATATTTTTTTCCCTACACTTAAATTCCATAAAAAGAAACTCTGGTTAAAGCCCGGAGCAAGGCCGGAAAAGTACTGATGATTGAGGTCTGATCGGAAGACAAGGTTTTTCCAGAATATATAGTTGAATCTAAAATGGGTAACCTGGTTGAAAAATTGTGTGTTCATGTCTTCTCTCAGGGTATTTTCTACGAAATTATAATTTGATCGGGAAGAAAGGGTAAAGTCAAGGTTTTTGCTGATGTTGCTGGCCAACACAGCACCCAGTCCCAGGTTATTGACATAGGAGTAGTTGATGTTGTTGTTGATTAGTCCAGGATTACGTGAGTGGCCGGCAGAGGCATTCAGGTTAAGGTTTGATTTAAGTTTCTTTACCGGCAGGCTATAATTTGCAAATGAGTTAATGGTATAATGGCCTGCCATGTTTACCGGCTGTATCAACTGAGCTCCCCGCGGTAACAATATGCCTCCGGCCAACAAGGTATCTTGTCCGGCGATAAAGGTACTGTTGGTAATCTGGTTATTCATATAAATACCGCTCACATAGGCATAGAAATTTCTGGATGTTTCAGGGTTTGTAGAGGTGTACCGCAAGAAAAGCCTGTGACTGTATTCCTGGTCAAGGTCAGGGTTTCCCATATAAAGTTTCAATGGGTTTGTGTTGTTTAAAACATTCTGCAACTGGTTTACAGAAGGGGGACGTGTATAGGTTCTATAATACACACGGAGGTTCTTTGTTTTTGAATAATTGTAGCGGAACATAGCAGAAGGTAATATATTATTAAATGTCCTCCTGAATTCTCCCGGGTTTGGAAATTCTCTGTCGCTGTTGAGTATGGCATTTTCTACGGACATTCTCAGATTAAAGCGAATCTTCTCTGAGCGGTATTTATAAGCAGTTCCAAGCCGGTTAGTGGTATAGGTA
>JBKBXU010000102.1:0-13720 GCA_046313675.1 Cytophagaceae bacterium | reverse complement strand
GGTGCCTTTGGCCCCACCATCCCTACGGAGTATGGTGGTGGTGGTTTAGATTATATTTCCTATGGCCTCATGATGCAGGAAATTGAGCGAGGGGATTCCGGCATGAGATCGACGGCTTCTGTGCAAGGATCTTTGGTAATGTTCCCTATTTACAAATACGGGTCAGAAGAACAGAAAAAGAAATTTTTACCAAAACTGGCTTCCGGGGAGTTTTTAGGCTGCTTTGGACTTACAGAACCTGATCACGGTTCCGATCCGGCCAGTATGAAAACCACTATAAAAGATAAGGGTGACCACTACCTTCTCAATGGCGCCAAAATGTGGATCAGCAATTCACCTAGAGCAGATGTAGCAGTAGTTTGGGCTAAAAATGACGAAGGCAGAATAAAAGGCGTACTCGTTGAAAAAGGAATGTCCGGATTTACAGCTCCCGAAACCCATAATAAGTGGTCGCTTAGGGCAAGTATCACGGGAGAGCTGGTTTTTCAGGATGTTAAAATTCCCAAAGAAAACATATTACCTAATGCAGATGGCTTAAGCGGCCCGTTAAGATGCCTGGATTCTGCACGATACGGTATCGCCTGGGGGGCTTTGGGAGCCGCCATGGACTGCTATCACACAGCCTTAACCTATGCTCAGGAAAGAATACAGTTTGATAAACCGATAGGTGCATTTCAGCTAACTCAAAAAAAACTTGCTGAGATGATCACTGAAATTACAAAAGCACAATTACTTGCCTGGCGTCTTGGCACCTTAATGAATGAAGGTAAAGCTTCCACCCAACAAATCTCGATGGCAAAGAGAAACAATGTAGAGACTGCAATAAAAATAGCCAGGGAGGCAAGACAAATACTTGGCGGTATGGGAATCACCGGAGAATTTCCCATTATGCGCCATATGATGAACCTGGAATCGGTGATTACTTATGAAGGCACTCATGACATACATTTACTTATTACAGGGGCAGACATTACAGGAATTAGTGCATTTAAATAAAAAAGTGCATCCCGAAATTTCTCCGGGATGCACTTTTTTTAATATAGCCTCTTTTTACTTTTACTTCACTACTTCTGCTTTAATCAAAATAGTAAGTACGGGTGATGAGGGAGAGTTGGTGTAAATATACACAACCTTACTATCCGGCCCTGCAGTTTCAGGAGCAGTATACTGAATTTTGATCTTCGATTGACCTCCACTCTTCAGGCTCGATTTGTCAGAATTGGCATTGATATACGCAACCGTTGATTTAACTTTTTTCACCAGCAACTCTGATTTTCCAGAATTCTTAAGTTCTACATCTGTTTTTTGAACACTCCCGGCTTTCACTTTCCCTAAATCAATTTCTACCTTATCTAATTCTGCCTTAGGGGCATTTGCTAATTCCTGATCGGTCATTGGCGGAAAAAACTCCGCAACAGAAGCCTTAATAATAAAAATCTTTTTATTCTCTTCCGTTTCATTTGTCTCTATTATAATCTGATCAGTTACATCTCCAAAATCTGCCTTCTTAGTTGGATTATAAGTAAACTTAATTGTACCGGCTTTATTAGGTTCAATAGAACCAGATTCTACCGTAACTGAAATATGCTTAGGTGCAGTGACTTTTGGGGATATAACCAGCGTTTTTTCGCTGTCGTTAAATATTTTAAATTCTTTGGTAACCGAGTCTTTTGTTGTGATTCTTCCGAGATCAATCTTATCGTTTGCAACACGAATACCACCTATTTTTTTAGGAAATTCTTCTTTTGGTGTTCGTTGTTTTGGCATCACTAGACCGGAAATAAACAAAACCACACTGGCAGGTTCTCCGTCTGTTGTTACAGTTAATGACTTATGAAAAGATCCGGGGCGGTTATTAGGGTTATACTGTGCTTTGATGTACCCTGTTTCGCCGGGTGCGATGGCCTCTTTAGTCCAGCCTGGAGTGGTACAACCACAAGAAGCCCGGACATTTGTAATTGCTATAGGCTCGTCACCAACATTTTTAAAAGAAAATTCATGAGTAACCGGACCTTCTTCCTCTTTAATATTTCCAAAATTGAAGGTATTTTCTTCAAATTGAATTTTCCCACCTGACTGGGCAAAACCTGTTATTATAGTAAAATTCACCACAAGTAATACCAAAAAATATCTCCTAAGGGTTTTCATGATTTTAGTGTTAATCTGTTTTTATGATATATCTTATCTAGTAACGAAAAAATTCTGCTGAAGAATAAAAAAAATTAATTAATGTTGTAAATGTAATAAAATAATAACGGAAAATATAAAATGGCAAGAATACTTACAGGGATCCAAAGTTCAGGAAGGCCACATTTGGGCAATTTATTAGGTGCCATCATACCGGCCATCGAGCTTTCAAAAACCAGTGGTAACGAATCACTGTTTTTTATTGCAGACCTTCATTCAATGACTACCATAAAAGATGGTGAAACGAGAAAATCCAACACTTATTCTATAGCTGCAGCATGGCTGGCTTTCGGATTTGATCCGGAAAAAAATATATTTTACAGGCAATCAGATGTGCCTGAAGTTTGTGAACTCGCCTGGATACTTAACTGCTATACCCCTTTTCCGATGTTGGCCAATGCGCATTCTTTTAAAGATAAATCGGAAAGGCTTTCAGATGTTAATGCCGGACTTTTTACCTATCCGGTATTGATGGCAGCCGATATACTTCTATATGATGCCAATTTAGTTCCTGTAGGGAAAGATCAGCTTCAACACCTGGAGATGACTAGGGATATTGCCAGTACCTTCAATCACATTCACGGCGAAACATTTGTATTACCTGATGCTCGTATTGATGAGAAACTTATGACCATTCCAGGCATTGACGGGCAGAAAATGAGCAAATCATATAATAACTACATTGATATTTTCTTGCCGGAAAAAGAGTTAAAAAAGGTGGTAATGTCAATAATTACCGATAGTACACCTTTGGAAGAGCCTAAAAACCCTGACACTTGTAATGTGTACAAATTATATACCCTGCTGGCAACACCACAACAAAATTCTGAACTAAGGGAAAAATATTTAGCCGGAAACTTTGGATATGGCCATGCAAAAAAGGAGTTGCTTGACTTGATTTTAGTAAAGTATAAGACAGAAAGAGAGATTTTCGCTCATTTCATAAATAATCCCTCAGATCTCGAGGGGCATTTGAAAAAAGGTGCGCAGAAAGCCAGGGCCATTGCTTCTGAGGTTCTTCAAAGAGTAAAGAAAAAAGTAGGCTTTTGAAATGGGAAGCTTATTTAGCTTCCCATACAATATGCTTCTCTTTTTCGTCAATTGTCAGAATTACTCTTAAAGGGTTTGGAATAAGTACCAGACGGGTATCCCTTCCCGGATGCTCCTCTGTTTCTACAAATACGCCCTCATCTCCTTCTACATCAAATTCAGGAGAACCATCTGATTTTTTTCCTTTTATGACATATTTGTTAGCAAGGTAAGCTGTAGGCAGCAGAAGATCTGATTCAGGGCAAACTTCATCATGAACGGATTCAAGAATGCCATCAAGCTCTTCTCCATGTTTTTCTAAAAAATCATCCTCCATATCATGGATTTCATCTTCCAACTCGTCATATTTTTTGTCGCTGTAACTCAATTTTGCTAATTCATTTTTTTTAAGAATCAACTGAGTAAGCTCTTTCTCCAAGGATGTAAGGCTCATAGTATGTAAATTTAAAACTTCAAGTAAGCAAAAATAGGTTTTCTAACTTCAAATAGGAAAAGTTTTTTTAGTATTTTCAGGAATTCCATAAACTTCGGTAAAATCTAACTCTTTGATAGAATTTCACGTAAAAAGCCTAAACATATTTGCCGAAAATATGTTTTTACCAAAAATATTTTTATTATTCAGACACAAATTTTATATCCTTAAATTTTTACCCCAATATGGAAAGTGTAATGAAAGAATCCCTGAAAATTGACAGCACCACCAAAGCAAAAATTAACGTTTGGCTGGAAGGAAATTATGACCAGGAAACCAAAGACCAGATCAATCAACTAATATCCGAAAACAAAGAAGACGACTTAGTTGATTCATTTTATAAAGATCTGGAGTTTGGAACCGGAGGTCTCAGAGGAATAATGGGCGTGGGTTCAAACCGCATCAACAAATACACCATTGGATCTGCGACTCAAGGTCTTTCAAATTACCTTAAAAGCATATATCCCAATGAACAAATAAAAGTTGCCATTGCATACGACAACCGCAATAACAGTGATTATTTTGCTAAAATTACTGCAGATGTATTCTCAGCTAATGGGATTAAGGTATATTTTTATAAAGATCTTCGCCCTACACCTTCTCTATCCTATGCTGTAAGGCATTTCAAATGCCACAGTGGCGTGGTTCTAACAGCTTCACATAACCCGAAAGAATACAACGGCTATAAAGCCTACTGGAGTGATGGGGCACAAATGATTGCCCCCCATGATGTAAATGTCATTACGGAGGTGCAAAAAATTAAAGATATAGATGAAGTAAAATACAAAAGAAACGACTCCCTTATTGAAATAATAGGAGAAGAAGTAGATGAAGTTTTCTTGAATAAAATTGCTTCTTTATCGGTTTCAAAGGAAGCGATTAAAAGACAAAAAGACCTTAAGATTGTATTTACGCCAATACATGGTACAGCCATCACCCTGGTTCCAAAAATCCTGAAAAAATTCGGTTTTGAAAATGTTACAATTGTAGAAGAACAAGCTACACCTGATGGAAACTTCCCTACCGTAATATATCCTAATCCTGAAGAATCCGAAGCCTTATCTCTTGCAGTAAAAAAAGCTAAAGAAATAGACGCTGATTTAGTATTAGCAACCGATCCGGATGCCGACCGTGTCGGAATTGCTGTAAAAAACCATAAAAATGAATGGCAACTACTCAATGGAAATCAAACAGGTAGTCTTTTGATAATGTATATGTTAAATGCCTGGAAAGAAGCTGACAAGCTTAGTGGGAAAGAATTCATCGTAAAAACCATAGTTACGTCTGACATTATAGAAAAAATAGCATCCAAGTATGGGGTAAAATGCTACAATACCCTTACCGGTTTTAAATACATAGCAGCTAAAATAAAGGAACTTCAAGGTAAGGAAACATTTATTGCCGGAGGAGAAGAAAGTTACGGATACCTGATCGGAGATGATGTTCGGGATAAAGATGCCATAGCATCCTGTGCCTTTATTGCCGAAATGGTTGCGTATGCCAAAGATAAAGGAGTAAGTTTATTTGACATGATGCGGGATATGTACATTGAGTATGGCTTTTATAAGGAAAAGCTTATTTCCATAACCAAAAAAGGGAAATCAGGTGCTGAAGAAATTCAGGCCATAATGAAAAACCTTAGAGAAAACCCTCCTAAAACTGTCAATGGAGCCAAGCTGATAAAGCTTATGGATTATAAGTCGTCTATCGAGACAAATCTGACGACAGGAGAAAAAACCGAGATCCGTCTTCCTAAGGAAAATGTATTGCAATTCCTGACAGAAGATGGAACGCTGGTTTCTGCAAGGCCTTCCGGAACAGAACCAAAAATCAAATTTTATTTCAGTGTAAATGAAAAATTACATTCCAGGGAAAGCTTCGATCAGGTTGATCAGCAGCTTGAAGAGAAAATTGAAAAAATAATTGCTGATCTTAAATTAAAATAAAATATTAATAATCAACACATTAACATAAAAGACACTAAATAGTGTCTTTTATGTCTTTACAAACCCTTAATGTTCAAGTAACAAAAAAATAAATAAAAGGATGTATTCTTTACATCGTTTTTTTTACTAATTTAGACCTGTGAAACTTATCTAAAATATTTTTTAGAAAACTTTTTTAGCTAAGTTAACCACTTTTTGATCTTTTGTACCGGCTCCTTTTGGAGCCGGTACTTTTTTTAGGTACTATTTGTTTATCATAATCCAATAAGAACCGCCGTGTTTTTCAACATTTTGTAGGTTCTCATGCTCCCAGACAGGATTCAATATTGAACTCAGTTCCTTATCTTCACTAATGAAATAATTCGGAAGCAATGTACTGTATTTATCGCTGTTGGCCATCAAAAACATGGCCAGCCCATACTGCTCAGAATAAGCCCTGTCACACATAAACTGAGGATAATCGTACGGAAGGTAAATGTCATGAATATGTACAATCACTCCTTTGGGAACCTTGGGGAGAACTTCCATAAAAAAAACCATGGCATCTGAATTAGGCAGGATGCGATGGGAATTATCAATAAATAAAATATCGTTCTCTTTTAAAGAAAATATAAACTCAAAATTGGTTGACTCAAACGGTTGCCTTATTACGGTATCTGCCAAATGATCAATCTCTGCTCTGGGATAGGGATCTATTGATATAATCTTCGTTTGAAGATTATTATCCTTAATGGACTTATAGGCTACTTTTGTGGAATTGCCGGAGCCTACTTCAACATATGTTGCGGGTTTAGCTCTGGCTATCATAGTATAAATACCAATTATATCCAGACCAGGAAGAAAACCATTATTATAGGCCGGTTGATTTACATCACTTTCAGCATCAGCCTTCTGAATTGCGTGAAAAACTTCTTTATACCTTACAGCATCAGTAAGAATATCGGCATAGATCTTCCTGTTGGAATTTATAATATTATACAACAGGGAATGTGGGGGCTTTCCATGTCCATATCTGGGTTTAAATGCTACTTTATAATCTAAAAAGACATTTTGAAACTTAGGAGAAAGAAATCTATATAGTGATTTGATCATAGTAAGTCATTAATAGTTAAGGCAAAATTAGAAAAAAAATCAATACTGAGGCTAAAAAAAGATATCCGCAAAAAAAGGCTGCCTTAATAAATTAAGACAGCCTATTCTGCGGAGAGGGTGGGATTCGAACCCACGGTACCCTTTCGAGTACACACGCTTTCCAAGCGTGCTCGTTCGGCCACTCTGACACCTCTCCGGATGCTGATGAATCCCGAATTAAAACGGACTGCAAAGAAATATATTTATTAACCCATCTCCAAATATTTCTATTGACAAGTCTTAAACTTTCGCAAAAACTTTGTCTATATTGGCTGTAGTAATCTCAGCTATTTCTTCAAGGCCGACATTTTTATATGTGGCGATTTTTTCTGCCACTAATGGTATATATCCCGGATGATTCCTTTTACCTCTAAAAGGTGCTGGTGCCAGGTAAGGACTGTCTGTTTCTAAAACTATGTGCTCAAGCTCAATTTCAGGGATCACTTTGTCCAAGCCTCCATTTTTAAATGTGGCTACCCCTCCTATTCCAAGATAAAAACCCATATCTATAACTTCATGTGCCTCTTCCAGGGTTCCACTAAAGCAATGAAAAACTCCTTTTATCTTGCCCTTTTCAAACTTCGACAAAGCATCCACTGTTTCCCTGAAAGAATTTCGACAATGAATAACTATGGGCATCTTATAATCTATAGCCCATTGTACCTGAATAAGAAAAGCTTCTTTTTGTTGCTCAAAAAAAGATACATCATGAAATAGATCTATTCCTATCTCTCCAACTGCGGCAAATTTCCTTTTATTCAGCCATGCTTCAACCTCATAAAGGCTCTTTTCGAAATTTTTCCCGACACTGCATGGATGTAGGCCCATCATAGGTATGCATATGCCTTTGTAACGATCTTCTGCCTCAAGCATTCTATCAATACTTGAGGAATCTACGTTGGGCATGTAAATTTTCTTTACATCTTTTTCTAAGGATAAATTGATAATTTCACTTCTGTCAATATCAAATTCCGAAGAATATATATGTGCATGAGAATCAACAAACATAAATAGTTTTATTTATTAATTAATATTTCCTTCCTTTCCAATTGATTTTCATTGGTAAGCAATAAAAAATTAAAAGTACGGCATTTAAAACGCCGGAATATAATTCATGAATCGGAATATATCGTAAGTATTTTTGCTGTCCGACTTTTTTTAAAATCAAACCAATAAGCAGCATTTGCAAAAGAAATTTTAATCCCCAGAGTCCCAAAGCCAGCACCGGGGAAATAAAAAGCAGAACTAACCAGAGAGGCAGAAATATACTTTGAAAAAATAAGGTAAATACCAAAGAAGGGCTTAAGGTCAAAGCCCCACGCATCCACCTCTTGCGTTGATGCATTAATTTTAAAAACCCCTCGGCAGGTTTGGAAAAAGCCAGTGTTTCCTGATTAAAGATGTTTTTGTAGTCCCAGCCCTTCCTACAAACAAACTTAAATAACTCAAGATCTTCAATAATGGAAAAAGGAATATTTTCATACCCTCCTACCGAATCATATGCCTCCCTCACAATAAACATATTATTACCTACAGCACTTACCGGAAGCTTTAGGTATTCTGCATTTTGAACCATACCAAAAGCATACAGCCAATCAACTGTCTGATAATGATCAAACCAGGTTGTTCCTTTGACCATAGTACTTCCTGATACAATTCCGCAACCTTCTTCATAATGCTTCAACAATCCCAGAATCCAATTCTCCGGCACTTCAATATCCGCATCCGTAATAAACAGAAGCTCACCTTTTGCTTTATGAGCCAATTGAGCCAACACATTTGCTTTTCCTTTGGCTTTCCCTACCGTAGATTGGATTTTGTGTACTGAAAACCCTGGTTTATCTTTGGTAAAATTGGAAGCAATAATAAAAGTATCATCTTCCGAATGATCATCACCAACTAAAACTTCAAAACGATGAGATGGATAATTTATCTTTTCTAAAGCCTTCAGGCAGGATAGTATATTACCTTCTTCATTTCGTGCAGCGATTAAAACAGAGACAAGAGGATATTTCTCAATTTTGGCAGAAGTTCTTTCTTTTTGAATCAGCCAGATGATTATGTTTGCCAGGATTCCCAAAAACAATATAAAGAAATAAACATACAGAGCTACTTCTATAAAACTCATAGGCTGTGAAATGAATATCCTTTTTTTAAAAAATGCTCAATATATCTTGGCAGAACACTCTTAATATTTTGGGCTGCCTTAATATTATCATGAAAAATTATAATCGATCCGGGAACTGTTTTAGCAATTGAGTGATGAAGGCACTTCTCCCATGGAAGCTCAGGATCATAATCTCCAGTTAACACATTCCACATGATAATATCAAAACTTTCCTGCAATTTACTGATCTGGGAATATTTAATTTTTCCATAGGGTGGCCGGAACAAATCCTTTCCTGATGACGACGTTGAATATTTATCTATCTCCTGTTGGCATCGGAGTACATTGTCCAGGTATACACTGTTCAATGTTCTCCATCCATTTAAGTGATTAAATGTATGATTACCAACACGATGGCCCTGCTCTATAATATTACAAAAAATATCCGGATACTTTAAAATATTGTCGCCGACACAAAAGAAAGTCGCTTTAACCTGATACTTCTGTAATTCAGCAAGCACGTACTCAGTTATACCAGGTACAGGCCCATCATCAAAAGTGAGAAAAAGTTTTTTTCCGGAAGTGTTCACCTTCCAGCAAAGGGAAGGATAGAGTAGTGAAAATAACCAATCAGCATTTTTAAAATTCATAAAAAATTTTCCTATGCTTCTACAGGAGTCTTGACGATGCTCTTATTTTTATCAAGAATTCCGGACAATTTAAGTAAACCTGTCAAAAAACTCATTCCTACCAAAACAATCAATCCTATAATCATATTAACATACCAGGTTTCAATAAACATGTTCAACACATACAACACACCCATAAAAATCATTGCATTGAAGAAAAGCATACCTACAATTTTGCCGGAGATTTTCAAAGGAGTATGCCATCGAATGTAAACAACATAGGCTATTGACAAATAAGCAGTACTCACTACTGTGCTTATAGCAGCAGCAAGAGAGCCAAGCGAATCAATAAGTATAACATTAAGGACAATGTTAATGATAATGCTCACTACCATCATTTTGTTAATAAAGTTTACATACCCGCAGGAAGATAAATATGTGCCTGCTATGGCAAAAAAGCCGTGAAAAAAAACAGCTAGGAAAAGTATTTTAACTCCTGAACTCATTATACCTATCTCCTCCGAAGTACTATTGCTAAACAACCAAAACAATTGGTCACCATAGAAAAAGACAAAACCGCAGATAAACATAATGGGAACATTAGAAATAATCATGCCCATATTAAAGATCTTTTGCTGTTCTTCCGGCTCGCGGTGTAAAAAAGAGAAGCGCGCGAAAAACAATGGTAAGATGGTCCACAAATACATCATGCAGGCATCAACCCACCGATAGGAAGCTGCATACAGACCGGCTGTCTTGTCATCTGCCAAACGTTCCAGCATAACCTGATCAACCCGTTCATGCACGGAGAAAACCAACGCTATCAGAGCAAAAGGAAAACTTCCCCGAAGAATAATGTTTAAATCCGGCTTTTTAAACGACAAACCAAACCATCCGTATTTTCTGATTATTATAAAACCAAGGACAAAAAAAGCTACGGCACTTGATATCCCTCTGGCCATTATAAAGCCATCCAGGTCAATCTTTACACTTAGTAAAAAGAAAGTTATACCAATCAATATGGTTTTGTCAAATACTGAAGCCAGAGAGTCTAACTTAAAATCCTGGGAGGCCTGAAATTTTGCTCTGTAAAACAAAATTATTTGCAGTATTGCCTGTATAATACATATAATAAATAAATATACGAGTTCCTCTCCCCTGTACCCGAGAAGGTAACCTGCAAAAACCATAAAATTTGGATAAACAAAGGACACCAAAAGCTTGAAGCCGAAGACCGAAGGTAAAACAGACTTTAAAAAATTAGGTTTGGAAGCTAGTTCTTTGGTAAGATATTGATTTATACCAACATCCGAAAGAACCAAAAACATGAGTCCAAAAGAAAATAAAGCTGCATATAAGCCAAATTGCTCATGTCCTATCTCGTTCTGAACCATATTTTCCATAATAAGCCAGATAGGCTTTATGGCGATGTTCAGAATAATTATGAGAAGAATATTTTTAAAGAAGCTATTGATATGGGTATTTTTTAGAATGCTAAATTTAGGAATTTTTTCCTTTACTAAACCTATACCTACAACGCAAAAATAAAAAATAAATTTCTATAATTTTTTTATAGATTTGTAAGTTGTAATTAAAGAGTACAAAGAGAAGTTTATGGACTTTAATAATTTTAATTTAGTAACCTTTATTCTTATTCTAAAAAAGTGGCGGAAGAGTTTATTGATAACAACACTTTCAGTTTTTTTTCTGAGTATAATAATCACACTCATCCTACCAAATTACTATAAAGCCTCCGTACGTTTTTATCCATATACCATTAAAGCCAGTGATCCGAGACTAGCTTTTACAGGATTAGACTATGAAGTAATCGGTGAGGATGAAGACTTTGAAAGGATCATTTCTATTGGCACTTCAAGAAGAATGTATGAGTACCTGATTAAGAAATTCGAGCTTTACAACCATTATGAAATTGACAGTACAAAAATTCGATTCCCCTATACCGAAATCACTAAACAGCTAAAAGACAATTACGAAATCAGGAAGACAGACAAGGGCTTACAGGTTACTGTTTATGATAGGGATCCCGTTTTTTCTGCCAATATGGCCAATACCATTGTAGAAGAAATAGAGAAAATTAATACCGAGCTGATTATGTACAGAAACCTCAGCATGGTTGACCTTTATAAAAACTTCATTGACAACAGTCACAAGCAGATACAAACTATAAATGACTCTATAATAACCTTAAGACAAGGGTCTTCCCTTGATGAATTTAATGCAGAAAACAAAGTTTTAGCCTTCAACAAAAGAGGTTCAAAAATTAATACATCGTCCATATCATCTGCTGAAGAGGTATTAAACTTTAAAAAGAATTTTGAGCTTATTAAGCGGTTCGACACCCAAATACAAGAACTGTCCAAAGAACTGGCAGCCTATGAGCTCATGTACACACAGTCTGTTTCCGCATTAAGCAATCCTTTTAAAACCTTAGTGGTCATTGAAGAAGCAGTGCCGGCAGAGAGAAAAGCCAAACCGGTACGGTCTCTTATTGTGCTACTAAGCACCATAGGAGCATTCATCCTGTTTATTCTTGCCATCCTATGTATCGAGTATTACCAAACTGAACTAAAGAAAATCCTATCTGAATGATAGCAAGTATCTTATCAGACCATAAACTAAAAATATTTGCCGCATATAGCCTGATTACCATTTCTTCTGTCAGTGCCTATTTATATTATGGGGTGAATGCTTTCTTATTGATTCCCCCTTCCTTAATCATCTTTTTTTTAGCTGTTTTTGATTATAAAAAAATTACCTATCTGACATTTTTTCTTATCCCCTTGTCGGTAGATTTGGCTTTATCTGAAAACTCTCTTGTTGTAGGTACCCCTTCCGAGCCACTTATAGGTTTGCTGGCATTAGTGGCCGTAGCTTTGCTGTTTACAAAAAAATTCGATGGAAAATTCCTAAGAAATCCAATGACTATTTTCATTGTCATTCATTTAGCTACCTGCTTAGTAGCCTTATTTTTTTCAACCTCACCAATTATATCATTAAAGTTTTTAACCGTTAAAACGGCGTATATCCTTGTCTTTTATTTTTTAGCGGCACAGTTATTATCTCATGATATTGATAAGGTAAAACGACTGATTTTATTATACATACTTGGGATTATACCTGTAATTATTTTTATCATCCATACCCATTCGCAAAGCGGATTTGACAAAAACGTTTCTAATCTGGTTACAGGCCCATTCTTCAATGACCACACCATATATGGTGCCTGTCTCTGCTTGGCCATTCCAATGCTAACGGGGTTTATCTTATGTCGAAAAACATTTAACATCAGCTTCTTTACATCTCTGGTGCTTTGTATAGTTTTAACAATTCTATTAATAGCACTCTTTTTAACGTTCAGTCGCGCTGCCTGGGTAAGCCTTCTTGTTTCATTTGGAGTAGTATTTATAATTAAAATAAGAATTCCTTTTAAACTAATCCTTTCCGTATCTATCATAATAGCAGCCTCTTTCCTATTTGCACAAGACAAAATGGTAAGCTTACTGAAGCAAAACAAGTACGATTCTAATGCTAAAAATGCAGGCATTGACGAACAGATGAAATCGGTAACCAGTATTAAAAAAGACGTTTCTAATGCTGAAAGGGTCAACCGATGGAATTCTGCAATAAAAATGTTTAAAGAGAAACCATTGACCGGATTTGGTCCTGGAACTTATCAATTCACTTATATTCCTTTTCAAATGAATAGAGATATGACTGAAATAAGCATAACCAGTGCAAAACACCATGTAAAGCCCGGAAAAGGAGGATCTGCACATTCTGAATATCTTCTCCTCCTTTCAGAGTCAGGCATTTTCCCATTCATAACATTTATCATTATAGCTTTTATGGCCTTGTATTACACCATGAAAATTTACAACAATAGTCAGAACAGAAAAATTAAAATCCTGGCATTGTGCGCAGGATCATCGCTTATGGGCTATTTTGTACACGGATTATTTAATAATTTTTTAGATCAGGAAGAAGCGGCTTCTATATTTTGGCTATTACTATCTTCTATAGTTGTTCTTTATCTCCTACATAAAAAAGAACAGGTAAATAGTTCTACTTTGTCACTCTGATTTTGAGTAGTGCCGATTAATATCTTTTTGTCTATTACTGTGTCGAAACAGCATTTGTTGAATGGTACGTTTTATCTGTTTAACAGAATTTTCTGTAA